>NZ_JAFLXH010000012.1:0-143209 GCF_019891515.1 Pseudomonas sp. Wu6
TGCCGAGTGGTGGGGCAAGAGCGTTTTGCTTACTTTTGCGCTTTTCAAAAGTGAGCCGCCGTCAGGGCGGAACCCTAAGTGGCCGTTACCACAGAAACGGATATGTACTCGGTCTGATCCAACACCCCAGTCGGCCCAAAGGCAGCCATCGGGGGCAAGCCCCCTCCCACACTTGACCGAGCAAGACTTTAAATCTGCTCCTGCAACCGCCCACCCTCGATCCGCACATGCCTTTCATGGAAGCGCTTGAGACTGCTGCGGTGGCCGACGCTGACGATGCTCAACCCCGGCAGTTCATCGATCAGCGCCTGATACAACGTTGCCTCATCCTCCTCATCCATGGCCGAGGTCGCTTCGTCCATGTACAGCCACTGCGGCGCGAACAATAACGCACGGGCAAAGGCCAGGCGCTGTTGCTCGCCGGGCGAGAGCATGCGCTGCCAGTGGTTGGCTTCATCCAGGCGGCTGACCAGATGCGGCAGGCGGCAGGCTTCCAGGACTTGTGCATAACGCTCTGCCGGATAGACGCTGTCGTCCTGTGGATAACTCAACACGGCCTTAAGCGTGCCAATCGGTAAATACGGCTTCTGCGGCAGAAACAGATAGCGCGTCGCCGGCAGGCGAATGCTGCCATGGCCGGCCGGCCACAGATGCCCCATCGCCCGCAGCAAGGTGCTCTTGCCGCTGCCGGAACGCCCGCTGAGCATCACGCGCTGGCCAGGCTCCACGGTCATGTCGGCGTCGGTGAGCAAGTGACGGCCGTCGGCCAGGTCCATGCCCAGATTCTTGATCACCAGGTGTTCGCCTTCAGGGCGCACATCGATGGCCGGGGCACGCTGCTCGTTGTCGCTCATGGCCTGCTGGAAACTCAGCAGACGGTCACTGGTAGCGCGCCACGACGCCAGTTCCGAGTAGGCGTTGATAAACCAGCTGAAGTTCTCCTGCACATTGCCGAACGCCGAGTTGATTTGCATCAGTTCGCCCAGTTCGATCTTACCGGTGAAGTAGCGCGGCGCGGCGACGATAAACGGGAAGATAATCGCGATCTGGCTGTAGCCGGCGGTAAAGAAGGTCAGGCGCTTGGACACTTTCATGATGTCCCAGAAGTTGTGCCAGACCTTGCCGAAGCGCGTGCTCAGGCGTTGCTTTTCATTCGGTTCGCCGTTGTACAGCGCGATGCTTTCGGCATTTTCACGTACCCGTACCATGGAGAAACGCAAATCCGCTTCGAAGCGCTGTTGCTGGTTGCTCAAGCCGATCAGGCGACGCCCGATCAAGTGCGTCAGCCAACTGCCCACGGCGGCGTACAGCAGCGCGCACCAGAACATGTAGCCGGGAATGGTGAGGCCGAACACCTCGATGCTGCCCGACACGCCCCACAGGATGATCGAGAACGACACCAGGCTGACCACGTTGCGCAGCAGTCCCAGGCCCAGGCTCAAGGTGCTGGAGGTGAACGTATTGAGGTCTTCGGAAATCCGCTGGTCCGGGTTATCGGTGTAGCCGCCCTGCTCCAGCTGGTAGTAGTTCTTGTGGGCGAGCCAGCGTGCGAAGTGCTGTTCGGTCAGCCAGGCACGCCAGCGGATGGTGAGCATCTGGGTCAGGTACAGGCGGTACACCGCGCCCAGGATCGCCACAGCCGCGATACCGCCGAAGTAAACGATCAATTGCCAGAAAGCAGCCGTGTCCTTCTTCTCCAGCGCGTTGTAGAAATCCTTGTACCAGTGGTTGATCCACACCGAGATCGCCACGCTGAACAGCGACAAAGCAATTACGGCGGCCAGCAGCAACCAGGCCCTGCCCTTCTCTTCACTGCGCCAATACGGCGTGATCATGGCCCAGGTTCGGCGGAAGAATTGCCCGCGCACCGCATCGTTGACCGCGGAATATTCAGCGTTCTGATTCATTGTTCAGGCTCGGTAGGAAAACATCACAGGCGTTTGAACCGATCATAGGTGATCGGTTCGTGCATCCGTGCAGCCTGAAGCGGGTTGTTCAGTCGCCGTTCAGCGTCGCACCGGGCGCTTCTGCAACTTACGCTGCAAGGTACGTCGGTGCATGCCCAACGCGCGAGCGGTGGCGGAGATATTGCCTTCGTGCTCGGTCAGTACACGCTGGATGTGCTCCCACTGCAGGCGGTCCACCGACATGGGGTTTTCCGGAACCAGGGTATCGAGGTCGGCGTGCTCGGACAGCAGCGCGGCGAGCACGTCATCGGCATCCGCCGGCTTGCACAGGTAGTTGCAGGCGCCACGCTTGATGGCTTCGACGGCAGTGGCGATGCTGGAATAGCCGGTGAGGATCACCACGCGCATTTCCGGGTCGAGTTCGAGCAGCTTGGGCAACAGCACCAGGCCCGAGTCGCCGTCCATTTTCAGGTCGAGCGCGGCGTAGTCCGGCAGGTCGGCCTGGGCGATGGTCAGGCCTTCTTCGGCCGAGCCTGCGGTGCTGACGCGAAAGCCGCGACGGCTCATGGCACGCGCCATCACGCGGGTAAAGGTGGCGTCATCATCTACCAGCAACAAATGCGGCAGTTCTTCGCCTTCGACTTGGATCTCGTCACTCATCGATATCTCCTCGTGCGACACGGGGCAGGCGCAGCTCGGTGAGCGTACCGCCTTCCTCATGACTATAGAGCTTCACTGAGCCGCCCGCGCGGGTCACGCTGGCCTTGCTCAAAAACAGGCCGAGGCCGAAACCTTTGCCCTTGGTGGTAAAAAACGGTTTGCCGATCTGCTCGGCAATGGCCAGCGGCACGCCCGCGCCGTGGTCACGAATGCTGATGGTGACGTTTTCCGCGTCCCAGTCCAACTGCACGCCCAGGCCTTCAGGGCAGGCGTCGGCGGCATTGTTCAACAGGTTGAGCAAGGCCTGGGTGAGGTCCGGCGGCGGCGCCATGCGCGGTACGCTGCCCTGGCCCAACAGGCTGAAACGGTAACTGGCTTCAGGGCGCATCAGGTGCCAGCGGTTCAGGGCTTCGTCGAGCCACTGGGTGACATCCTGCATCTCGACCGCCAGACGCCGATTGGCTTCGGCGGCGCGTACCAGTTGCTGCAGGGTCAACTTGCACTGCTTGACCTGTTCCTGCAGCACGCTGAGGTCATCCTGCAACGCCGGGTCGTGATGGTCCTGGGTCATCTCCTTGAGCAGCACGCTCATGGTCGCCAGCGGCGTGCCCAGCTCATGGGCGGCACCTGCCGCCTGCGTGGCGACTGCCAGCAATTGCTGGTCGCGCAGGCCTTCTTCACGGCGAATCGCGCGCAGCTCTTCCTGACGGCGCAACTCTTCGGCCATGCGCGCGGCAAAAAACGTGATAACGGCGGCGGACAAGGCAAAGCTGAGCCACATCCCGTAGATCTGCAGATTTTCCCGAGCGATCGGAAAGGTCTGCAGTGGATAGAATTGCGCCAGCAGCAGCGTGTACAGCGTCAGCGCGATGCCCGACAGCACCACCGAATAGCGCCACGGCAGGGTCACGGCGGCAATGGTCAGCGGCACCAGGTAATAAGACACAAACGGGTTGGTGGAACCGCCGGAGAAGTACAGCAACACACTGTGGATAAACAGGTCGCAGGCCAATTGCAGCGCGTATTCCAACTCGGTGACCGGCCAAGTGGTGCGCAAGCGGATGGCGGTAAACGCACACAGCACGCTGGAAAAGCCGAGGGTCACGGCCAGTTGCAGCCAGGGCAGCGGCAGCAGGTCGAACCAATAGGCGAGCCCGACGGAACCGGCCTGTGCGGCCAATACCAACGTGCGGATGAACGTCAGGCGCCAGAGGTTCTGGCGGGTGGCGGAAGTCAGTTTTACGGCGGCGAGCATGAGCTCTCCCGATGAGCGCTGCAGGCGGATCGGCACAAGTATAAACGAAGCAGACCCGCCGGCACGGCGCGTGTGGCTCTTTGACGCAGGCGGGGGCAGATGACCGTTCGTCGGCGCCGTCACAACATGTAGGGAATATGTAAACCCGAAGAACCCGGCGCCACCGTCTACAGTCATACCGAACACGACAATCCCAAGGAGCTTTCATGTCCCGTTTCATTCGCAGTGCCGCTGTCCTCACCCTCGGTGCCAGCGCCCTGGCCAGCCTGCCGGCCATGGCCGCCGATGAACTGCATTACAACCAGATCTCCCTGCGCGCCGAAGTCAGCCAGGAAGTGGCGCGCGACAAGATGATCGTGACCCTCTACACCGAATCGCAGAACGCCGACCCGGCCAAGCTTGCCGCTGAAATCACCACCACCATGAACACCGCCCTGGGCCAGGCGCGCGAAGTCAAGGCCGTGACCCTGCGCCAGGGCAGCCGCAACAGCTACCCGATCTACGACAGCAAAAACCAGAAAATCACCGGCTGGCGTGAACGCGCCGAACTGCGCCTGGAAAGCGCGGACTTCCCGGCACTGTCCAAACTCACCGGCGAGCTGTTGAACACCCTGAAAATGGACAGCATGGACTTCGCCATCGCTGACAGCACGCGCAAGGCCAGCGAAGATGCGATGCTCAAAGACGCAGTGGCAGCGTTCAAGGCCCGTGCGCAACTGGCTACCGATGCACTCGGCGGCAAGGGTTACAAAATCGTCAACCTGAATTTCAACACCAACGGCTACCCGATGCCCTACGCGCGCGGCGCCATGATGATGAAAGCGGCGATGGCCGATTCGGCGCCCACGCCTGAAGTGGAAGCCGGCACCAGCCAGGTCAACATGAGCGCAGACGGCGTGATTGAAGTGCAGATGCAGTGACCCCTACCTGACAACCCTGAACGGCGGTAACCTCGGTGACCGCCGTTTTCATTTGCGCAGCTTTTACAGGGTTGCGATTTCAGGGGTCTCCATGGACAGAATTGCCTTCAAACCGCTCCTCCTTGCCGCAGGCCTCCTGGCCTTTATGCCGCTGGCTCACGCCTCCACCACCCTGGTCTACTGCTCCGAAGCCAGCCCCGCCGGCTTCGATCCCAGCCAATACACCAGCGGCACCGACTTTGACGCCTCCGCCGAAACCGTATTCAACCGCCTCACCCAGTTCAAGCGTGGCGGCACCGAAGTCGAGCCCGGCCTCGCCACCCGCTGGGAGGTGTCCGAAGACGGCCTCACCTACACCTTCCACTTACGTGATGGCGTCAAGTTTCACACCACCGACTTCTTCACCCCGACCCGCGACTTCAACGCCGATGATGTGGTGTTTACCTTCACACGCCTGCTGGATGCCGAGAGCCCGTTTCGCAAGGCCTACCCCTCCGAATCGCCCTACTTCACCGACATGGGCCTGAACACCACGATCAAAAGCGTCGACAAACTCGGCGACCACACCGTGCGCTTCAACCTGAACAACGTCGATGCCTCGTTCGTGCAGAACCTGGCCATGAGTTTCGCCTCGGTGCAATCGGCCGAGTACGCCGCCCAGCTCCTCAAGCAAGGCAAGGCCGAGGACATCAATCAGAAACCGGTGGGCACCGGACCGTTCGTGTTCAAGCGCTACCAGAAAGACGCGCAGATCCGCTACGTCGCCAATAAACAGTATTGGAAGCCCGAGGACGTGAAACTCGACAACCTGGTCTTCGCCATTACCCCGGACGCCGCCGCGCGCCTGCAGAAACTCAAGGCCGGCGAATGCCAGGTCAGCGGCTACCCGCGCCCCGCCGACATCGAGGTGATGAAGCAGGACCCTGACTTGCGCGTGCTGCAGCAGGCCGGCTTCAACCTGGGTTTCCTGGCGTACAACGTTACCCATCCGCCACTGGACCAGCTCAAAGTGCGCCAGGCCCTGGATATGGCCATCGACAAGCCTGCAATCATCAAGGCGGTTTACCAGGGCGCCGGACAATTGGCGCAGAACGCACTGCCACCGGCGCAGTGGTCTTATGACCCGGCGATCAAGGATGCACCGTACGACCCGACCAAGGCCCGGGCGCTACTAAAAGAAGCAGGGGTTGCACCTGGTACCACCATCGATCTTTGGGCGATGACCGTGCAACGCGCCTCCAACCCGAACGCGCGCATGTCCGCACAAATGATCCAGCAGGACTGGGCCAAGGTCGGCATCAAGGCCAATATCGTCAGCTATGAGTGGGGCGAATACATCAAGCGCGCCAAAAATGGTGAACACGACGCGATGATTTATGGCTGGACCGGCGACAACGGCGACCCCGATAACTGGCTCGGCGTGCTCTACAGTTGTGCCGCAGTCAAGGGCAGCAACTACGCCAAATGGTGTAACCCGGCCTATGACAAGCTGGTGCAGCAGGCCAAGGTCAGCAACGACCGCGAACAGCGCATCAAGTGGTATCAACAGGCACAACAAATCCTTAAGGAACAAGTACCTATAACGCCTATTGCGAACTCGACGGTTTTCCAGCCAATGCGCAAGCAAGTGCGCGACTTCAAGATCAGCCCGTTCGGGCTGACACCGTTCTACGGCGTGAGTCTAGATAAGTAACAACAACGCCCCAATCGAGTGCACTAGACGCCTCGATTGGGCTTTTGCGGTGCGCCCGACGCACCGAAAAAAACCGCCAAACGGACACATTTATGTCGAAACTTTCATAAATGCGACATTCTTGTACGCCCGTCCCACTGTTTGGTGCTTGCAACCGTTCAACATCTTGCAATGGGTATGGCGCCTGCATAAGTATCCGCAGGCCGACTCACGAGGTCGCCCTCACCACCAAAAATGACAACAAATCATGAGGCCAACATGCTTAAACACGCAGTCCTTCCGTTATTAGTGAGCGCTGGCCTTATGGCCGCAGCCCCATTTGCCCAAGCGGCAACTAACCTGGTGTTCTGCTCCGAAGGGAGCCCGGCCGGTTTTGACCCAGGCCAGTACACCACCGGAACAGACTTCGATGCCTCGGCCGAAACCATGTTCAACCGCCTGAGCCAGTTCGAACGCGGCGGCACCGCCGTGGTGCCTGGCCTCGCCACCAGCTGGGACGTGTCCCCGGACGGCCTGACGTATACCTTCCACCTGCGCGAAGGCGTCAAGTTCCACACCACCCCGTACTTCAAGCCGACTCGTGAATTTTCGGCCGACGACGTCCTGTTCACGTTCAACCGGATGATCAATAAAGACGATCCATTCCGTAAGGCCTACCCCACCGAGTTCCCGTATTTCACGGACATGGGGATGGACACCAACATCAAGAACATCGAGAAAATCGATGACAACACCGTCAAGTTCACCCTTGGCACCGTGGACGCCGCGTTCATTCAGAACATGGCAATGAGCTTCGCCTCGATCCAATCCGCCGAATACGCCGCGCAATTGTTGAAGGAAGGCAAACCTGCCGACATCAACCAGAAGCCGGTCGGCACCGGTCCGTTCGTGTTCAAGAGCTACCAGAAAGACTCGAACATTCGCTACACCGGCAACAAGGACTACTGGAAACCTGAAGACGTGAAGATCGATAACCTGATCTTCGCCATCACCACTGACCCGTCGGTGCGTATCCAGAAGCTCAAGAAAAACGAATGCCAGGTCACCCTGTTCCCGCGTCCGGCCGACCTCAAGGCGCTGGGTGAAGACAAGGACCTGAAACTGCCGCACCAGGCCGGTTTCAACCTGGGCTACGTGGCCTACAACGTGATGGACAAGGTCAAGGGCAGCGATCAGCCAAACCCGCTGGCAGACCTGCGCGTACGTCAGGCGCTGGACATGTCGGTGAACAAGCAGCAGATCATCGACTCGGTGTACCAGGGTGCCGGTCAATTGGCCGTCAACGCCATGCCGCCGACCCAATGGTCCTACGACACCACCATCAAGGACGCCGCCTACAATCCCGAGAAAGCCAAGGCGCTGCTCAAGGAAGCCGGCATCAAGGAAGGCACCGAGATCGTGCTGTGGGCCATGCCGGTTCAGCGTCCGTACAACCCGAACGCCAAACTGATGGCTGAGATGCTGCAGAACGACTGGTCCAAGATCGGCTTGAAGGTCAAGATCACCAGCTACGAGTGGGGCGAGTACATCAAGCGCTCCAAGGGCGGCGAGAACCAGGCCATGATCATTGGCTGGAGCGGCGACAATGGTGACCCGGACAACTGGCTGAACGTGCTGTTCGGCTGCGACTCGCTGTCGGGCAACAACTTCTCCAAGTGGTGCGACAAGAAATTCGACGGCATCGTGAAACAAGCCAAGGCCACATCGGATGTCGCCAAACGCACCGAGCTGTACAAGCAGGCGCAACATGTACTCAAAGACGCAGTTCCGATGACACCTATCGCGCACTCGACGGTGTATCAACCCATGCGCAACACCGTGCAGGACTTCAAGATCAGCCCGTTTGGCTTGAACTCCTTCTACGGCGTGAGCGTAAGCGGCAAGTAAGGATCAATAGCGGCGACGTTTCACAACGTCGCCGTTATTTCATCCGCCTAGATCGTAGGAAACAGACCACATTTTAAGCGCCGCCGTCCTACAGTAATGAACTGCGCTTCATGTCTCCGTTACCTACAAGGCCAGTCCGATTTGGCGCATTTACTGTGAAGTCCGCGACCCATAACGTCGTAGGACGGCAGAGGCCCCAATTTGAGAAAGGTACTCGCTGTGTGTGGGATCAGTGATGTCTCCCTGGCTGTGGCCAGTGGGACCGCTCGCTGTTGATAACTACAAACAAGGATCGGGATCGTCATGCGCCATACCACCGTTCTATCCGCACTGTTTGCCACCAGCCTTCTGGCCGTGGCCACAACGGCTGAAGCCGCCGACAAGAAGAGCCTGGTGTTCTGCTCCGAGGGCAGCCCGGCAGGCTTTGACACCGCGCAATACACCACCGCCACCGACAACGACGCTGCAGAGCCGTTGTACAACCGCCTGGTCGAGTTCGAAAAGGGTGCAACTGACGTCGTGCCCGGGCTGGCCACCAACTGGGATATTTCCGAAGACGGACTGACCTACACGTTTCACCTGCGTGAAGGGGTGAAGTTCCACAGCAACAAGGAGTTCAAGCCGACGCGCGACTTCAACGCCGACGACGTGCTGTTCACCTTCAACCGCATGCTTGACCCCGACCATCCGTTTCGCAAGGCCTACCCTACCGAGTTCCCCTACTTCAACGGGATGAGCCTGAACAAGAACATCGCCAAGGTCGAAAAAACCGACCCGCACACCGTGGTGATCACCTTGAACACGGTCGACGCCGCGTTCGTGCAAAACATCGCCATGAGTTTCGCCGCGATCCTCTCCGCCGAGTATGCCGAGCAGTTGCTCAAGGAAGGCAAACCCAGCGATATCAACCAGAAGCCGATCGGCACCGGCCCGTTTGTGTTCCAGCGTTACCAGAAAGACTCGCAGATTCGCTACGTGGCGAACAAACAGTACTGGGACCCGAGCCGGGTCAAGCTCGACCAACTGATCTTCGCCATCAACACCGACGCTTCGGTGCGCGTGCAGAAGCTCAAGGCCGGCGAATGCCAGATCACCCTGCACCCGCGCCCTGCCGATGTCGACGCGCTCAAGGCCGACCCGAACCTGCAACTGCTGACCAAGCCGGGCTTCAACCTCGGCTACATCGCCTACAACGTGCGCCACAAGCCGTTCGACCAGCTTGAAGTGCGCCAGGCGCTGGACATGGCGGTGAACAAGCAGAGCATCCTCAACGCCGTCTACCAGGGTGCGGGACAACTGGCCGTCAACGCCATGCCGCCGACCCAATGGTCCTACGACGACAGCATCAAGGACGCCGCCTACAACCCGGAAAAAGCCAAGGAACTGCTCAAGGCCGCCGGCGTGAAGGAAGGCACCGAGATCACCCTCTGGGCGATGCCGGTACAACGTCCGTACAACCCCAACGCCAAGCTGATGGCTGAAATGCTGCAGAACGATTGGGCCAAGATCGGCCTGAAAGTGAAGATCGTCAGCTACGAATGGGGCGAATACATCAAGCGCACCAAGAACGGTGAGCATGATGTCAGCCTGATCGGCTGGACCGGCGACAACGGTGACCCGGACAACTGGCTGGGCACCCTCTACAGCTGCGACGCCATCGGCGGGAACAACTACTCCATGTGGTGTGACCCGGCGTACGACAAGCTGATCAAGCAAGCCAAGGTCGTCACCGACCGTGAACAAAGGACTGTTCTGTACAAACAGGCACAGCAACTGCTCAAGCAGCAGGTGCCGATCACGCCAGTCGCCCACTCGACGGTCAACCAGCCGTTAAGCGCCAAAGTCGAAGGCTTCAAAGTGAGCCCCTTCGGCCGCAACGTGTTCTCGGGCGTCAGTATCACCCCATAAGAAAAAATAACCGGATGGCGCAGGGCGATGTTGGCCCTGCGGCAAACGTGCAGGCTTTTGTTGGGAATTTTCCTACGCCAAACGTTTGCAATAGCTTGAACGAGTTACACACCCAATAGCCGGTTCACCTAAAAAGACCGGCATAAAAAAGAGAACCAAAGGAGCTTCACCCATGAAACTGAGCAGCAAAGCGCTTCTGGCCCTGGCCATCAGCAGCATCACGGCCACCGCCTACGCTGAAACCCAGAGCCAGGACTTCGTTCCTACCACTCTGGCCGGCACCAGCGCCCAAAGCGAGGCCAAGGGCTTCATCGAAGATTTCAGCCTGGGCGGCACCACGCGTAACTGGTACTCCCATGAAAGCAAATACCGTGGGGGCACCTTCTCCTACCAGAAGCATGGTGAAACCCGTACCGACCGCAACCGTACCAACTGGGTGCAGGGCACCATCCTCAACGCCAGCTCGGGTTTCACCCAGGGCACTGTCGGCGTCAAGACCGAAGTGGCGGTGTACAACGCGCTGGTCCTGGACCGCAGCAAGCGTGATATCAAGGGCGGCTCCAACCGCACCCTGGCCGACTCCAACGGTGATGCCGTCGACCAGTGGAGCAAACTGGGCCTGGCCAACGTGCAGTTCCGCGTGTCCAACACCACACTGACCGCCGGTCGCCAGAACTTCAGCAGCGGCATCGTCGACACCATCGGCAACCGTGCGCTGCCTTCAAGCTTCCAGGGTGTGAGCTTCAACAGCGCAGAGTTCAGCAACCTGTCGTTCCAGGGCGGCATTTTCGATCGCGTTTCCCCGCGTACCGAACAGAGCCTGTCGAAATTCCGCAGCGAATACGGCAATGGCGCGGAAACCGACAAGGTCTCCACCCTGGGTGTGAACTACCAGCCGCTGAAAAGCCTGAAGACCAGCTTCTTCGCCGCCAACGTGAAGGACTTCTGGAACCAGTACTACTTCGGCGCGACCCACGAACTGGGCGACGCTCAGCAACTGGGCCTGACCACCGGCTTCAACTACTACAAGACGGTCGATGAAGGTAAAAAAGAGATGGGGGAAATCGACAACGATACCTTCTCCCTGTCCCTTGGCCTGACTCACCAGGCCCACAGCCTGACCTTCGGCTACCAGCAAGTGAACGGTAACGAGTACTTCGACTACCTGCACGAAACCAACGGCATCTACCTGGCCAACTCCCTGACGTCCGACTTCAACGGCCCGAACGAGAAATCGTTCCAGATCGCCTACGCCATCAACATGGCCGAATACGGCGTGCCAGGCCTGAAGTTCAACGCCTACTCGGCCCGCGGCTGGGGCATCGACGGTACCCACTACACCGGCAACAATGGTCGCGCCAAGTTCGCCTACGACGGTATCCAGTCCCAGGACGGCGAGAAGCACCAGGAATACGGTGTAGGCGCCTCTTACGCCCTGCAGAGCGGCCCGCTCAAAGCCACTACCGTGCGCGCAACCTACGTTGAGCACCGTGGCAGCGAGTTCCAGTCCGACGGCAGCATCAAAGAGTTCCGTCTGGTCACCACCATCCCGTTCAACATTCTTTAATTAGCGCCAGGTAAGCGGCGGGCTCAGGACGAGCCCGCCGTCTTCGCGTTTCTGGCTCCATCGATTGCAGAGGGCTCTGAATGAAAATGCTCCCGTTACAAGCTGCCATGGCCGCTGCGCTGTTGAGCGTGGCGATCGGCGTTTCGGCCAAACCGCTGGTGGTCTGCACCGAAGCCAGCCCGGAAGGTTTTGACCCGGTCCTGTACACCACCGCCGTGACCGCTGACGCCGCAGCCGAAACCATGTTCAACCGCCTGGTGGACTTCAAGCCCGGCACCACTGAAGTGGTCCCGGCGCTGGCCAAGGACCTGCCGGAAATCAGCGCCGATGGCCTGACCTACACGTTCCACCTGCGTGACGATATCAAGTTCCACACCACCGACTATTTCAAACCCACGCGCAACCTGAACGCCGACGACGTGCTTTGGAGCTTCCAGCGCCAGCTGGACCCGAATCACCCGTGGCATAAAAAGTCGCTCGTAGGCTACCCGTACTTCGAAAGCATGGGCTTCAAGGAACTGCTCAAGAGCGTAGAGAAGACCGATGATCACACCGTCGTCTTTACCCTGACCCGTCCTGAAGCACCGTTCCTGGCCGACCTGGGCATGGCATTCTCTTCAATCCACTCCAAGGAATACGCCGACCAGCTGCTCAAGTCCGGCAAGACCGATGACCTCAACGCCAAGCCCATCGGCACTGGCCCATTCATCTTCATCCGTTATCAAAAAGATGCCCAGGCGCGCTTCAAGGCCAACCCTGAGTACTTTCGCGGCAAACCGGCAGTTGATCCGTTGATCCTGGCGATCAGCATCGATAACAACGTGCGCCTGCAGAAGCTCAAGGCCAACGAATGTCAGATCGCGCTGTTCCCCAAGCCGGATGATATTCCGAGCATCAAGAAAGACCCGAACCTGAAAGTTGACGAACTGGCGGCGATGACCACCAGTTACACCGCGATGAACACCACCCACAAATACATGAGCGATGCCCGGGTACGTCATGCGATCAACATCGCGTTCGACAAGGCAGGCTACACCGAAGCCCTGTTCGGCAAAGGCAATGCGGTAGTGGGTACCGGCCCTTATCCGCCGACCTTGCTGGGTTTCAACGACAAACTGAAAAACCCGCCCCGCGATCTGGACAAGGCCCGCGCCCTGCTCAAGGAAGCCGGCGTACCGGAAGGCACCGAATTCACCCTGTTCACCCGCAACGGCGGCGGCCCGACCAACCCCAATCCAATGCTCGGCGCCCAGCGCATGCAGGCGGATCTGGCGCAGATTGGCCTGAAGGTCAATATCAAAGTCATGGAATGGGGCGAAATGCTCAAGCGCGCTAAAAACGGCGAGCACGACATGGTTTCGGCTGGCTGGGTCGGCGATAACGGTGACCCGGACAACTTCCTCACACCCAACCTGAGTTGCGATGCGGCGAAAAACGGCGAAAACTACGCACGCTGGTGTAACAAAGAGTTTCAGGACTTGATCGACAAGGCCCGTGCAGAAAAGGAACCGGCCTCACGGGCTGCGCTCTATGAACAAGCACAGGATGTTTTCGAGAAGGACCAGCCATGGCTTCCCATGGCTTATCCGAAACTGTTCACCGCCATGCGCAAGAACGTAGAAGGCTTCACCCAAAGCCCTCTGGGTACAAATAACTTCGCCACCACCCAGGTGAAGTAAATAAGAAAAACGCTCGGCGCCGTCGACCCTGACGGCGCCGAACCTGCCTAACCGGCTGATTGAGGTATACACCAAGATGTTTAGTTTTATTGCCCGCCGACTGGGGTTATTGATCCCCACGTTCTTCGGCATCACGTTGCTGACCTTTGCGTTGATTCGCATGATTCCAGGCGACCCCGTAGAAGTCATGATGGGCGAGCGTCGGGTTGACCCCGAAATGCATGCCCAGGCAATGGAACGCCTTGGCTTGAACAAGCCGTTGTATGCGCAATACCTGGACTATGTGGGCAAACTTGCCCAGGGCGACCTTGGCGAATCCCTGCGCACCCGCACCAGCGTGTGGACCGAGTTCACCGCACTCTTTCCGGCGACCCTGGAACTGTCCATGGCCGCCCTGTTGTTCGCCGGTATCCTGGGCCTGCTGGCCGGGGTGATCGCGGCACTCAAGCGAGGATCGCTGTTCGACCACGGGGTGATGGGCATCTCCCTGGCGGGCTACTCGATGCCGATCTTCTGGTGGGGCCTGATCCTGATCATGTTCTTCTCGGTAAGCCTGGGCTGGACCCCGGTTTCCGGGCGTATCGACCTGCTCTACGACATCGAGCCGCGCACCGGCTTCATGCTCATCGACACGCTGCTGGCCGACGAGCCGGACGCGTTCTGGGACGCCTTGCACCACTTGATCCTGCCGGCCATCGTGCTGGGCACCATCCCGCTGGCGGTAATCGCGCGCATGACCCGCTCGTCGATGCTCGAAGTGCTGCGTGAAGACTACATCCGCACCGCCAAGGCCAAGGGCCTGTCGCCGGCGCGCGTGGTGTTCGTGCACGGGCTGCGCAACGCACTGATCCCGGTGCTCACCGTGGTCGGCCTGCAAGTCGGCACGCTGCTGGCCGGTGCGGTACTGACCGAAACCATCTTCTCGTGGCCCGGCATCGGCAAATGGCTGATCGAAGCCATTGGCGCGCGGGACTACCCGGTGGTGCAGAACGGCATTCTGCTGATCGCCTGCCTGGTGATCCTGGTGAACTTCGTGGTGGACATCCTCTACGGCTTCGCCAACCCACGCATCCGTCACCAGCGCTGAGATCATGACCATGACTACCTCTACTCCAGTGTCAGCAGTCGATCAGAGCCTGCTGTACCCGTCCCCGTACAAAGAATTCTGGCAAGCCTTCTCCAAGAACAAAGGTGCGGTTGCCGGCCTGCTGTTCATGCTGCTGATCGTGTTCTGCGCGATCTTCGCACCCTGGGTTGCACCGCATAACCCGAGCGAGCAATACCGCGACTTCCTGCTCACCCCGCCTGCGTGGCTGGAAGGCGGGCAGATGCAGTTTCTGCTCGGCACCGACGAACTGGGCCGCGACCTGCTCTCGCGCCTGATCCAGGGTTCGCGCCTGTCGCTGCTGATCGGCTTGTCGTCGGTGGTGATGTCGCTGATCCCCGGCATCCTGCTGGGCCTGTTCGCCGGGTTCTTCCCGCGCCTGCTCGGCCCGACCATCATGCGTTTGATGGACATCATGCTGGCCCTGCCTTCGCTGCTGCTGGCGGTGGCGATTGTCGCCATCCTCGGCCCTGGCCTGATCAACACCGTGATCGCGATCGCCATCGTGTCGCTGCCGTCCTACGTGCGCCTGACCCGCGCTGCGGTGATGGGCGAGCTGAACCGCGACTACGTGACGGCGGCGCGCCTGGCCGGTGCCGGCCTGCCACGCCTGATGTTCGTCACCGTGCTGCCCAACTGCATGGCGCCGCTGATCGTACAGGCGACCCTGAGCTTTTCCTCGGCGATTCTCGATGCCGCGGCCCTGGGCTTCCTTGGCCTTGGCGTACAACCGCCAACGCCTGAGTGGGGCACCATGCTGGCTTCGGCCCGTGACTACATCGAACGCGCCTGGTGGGTAGTGAGCTTGCCTGGCTTGACCATTTTGCTCAGCGTGCTGGCAATCAACTTGATGGGTGACGGCCTGCGCGACGCGCTGGACCCGAAACTCAAGAACGCCGCCTGAGGAGATTCCCATGTCACTGTTAGAAATCAAGAATCTCAACGTGCGCTTCGGCGACAAGACCGCCGTACCGGTGGTCGATGGCCTCGACATTACCGTCGACAAGGGCGAAGTCCTGGCAATCGTTGGCGAGTCGGGCTCGGGTAAATCCGTGACCATGATGGCGCTGATGGGCCTGATCGAGCATCCCGGCATCGTTACCGCCGACGCGCTGAACTTCGACGGCAAGGACATGCTCAAGCTGAGCAACCGCCAGCGCCGCCAGATCGTCGGCAAAGACCTGGCCATGGTGTTCCAGGACCCGATGACCGCGCTGAACCCCAGCTACACCGTGGGTTTCCAGATTGAAGAAGTGCTGCGCCTGCACCTGAAAATGTCCGGCCGACAAGCGCGCAAGCGGGCCATCGAACTGCTGGAAAAAGTTGAAATCCCGGGCGCCGCCAGCCGTATGGATGCCTACCCGCACCAACTGTCCGGCGGTATGAGCCAGCGCGTGGCAATCGCCATGGCGATTGCCGGCGAGCCGAAACTGCTGATCGCCGACGAACCGACCACCGCCCTGGACGTAACCATCCAGGCGCAGATCATGGACCTGCTGCTGGCCCTGCAGAAAGAACAGAACATGGGCCTGGTGCTGATCACCCACGACCTCGCGGTCGTGGCTGAAACCGCCCAGCGCGTGTGCGTGATGTACGCAGGCCAGGCCGTGGAAGTCGGCCAGGTGCCGCAACTGTTCGACATCCCGGCGCACCCGTACAGCGAAGCGCTGCTCAAGGCGATTCCGGAACACAGCCTGGGCGCCACGCGGCTGGCCACGCTGCCCGGCATCGTGCCGGGCCGCTATGACCGCCCGCAGGGTTGCCTGCTGTCGCCGCGTTGCCCGTACGTGCAGGAAAACTGCCGCACCCAGCGCCCGAGCCTTGATCCGAAAACCAACAGCCTTGCACGCTGCTTCTACCCCTTGAACCAGGAGGTGGCGTAATGGCCGTCGTTCTTACCGCCCGCGACCTGACCCGTCACTACGAAGTGTCCCGTGGCCTGTTCAAGGGCCACGCCACGGTGCGCGCCCTTAATGGTGTGTCCTTCGAACTCGAAGCCGGCAAGACCCTTGCCGTGGTAGGCGAGTCGGGTTGCGGCAAGTCCACCCTGGCCCGCGCCCTCACGCTGATCGAGGAGCCGTCTTCGGGCTCGCTTAAAATCGCCGGCCAGGAAGTCGCCGGTGCCGACAAGGCCCAGCGCAAGCAGTTGCGCAAAGACGTGCAGATGGTGTTCCAGAGCCCGTACGCTTCTTTGAACCCACGCCAGAAGGTCGGCGATCAGCTCGGTGAGCCGCTGCTGATCAACACCAACCTGTCCGCCGCCGAACGCCGCGAAAAAGTGCAGGCGATGATGAAGCAAGTGGGCCTGCGTCCCGAGCATTATCAGCGCTACCCGCACATGTTCTCCGGTGGCCAGCGCCAGCGTATCGCCCTGGCCCGGGCGATGATGCTGCAACCCAAAGTGCTGGTGGCGGATGAGCCGACCTCGGCGCTGGACGTGTCGATCCAGGCCCAGGTGCTCAACCTGTTCATGGATTTGCAGCAGGAATTCAACACCGCCTACGTGTTCATCTCCCACAACCTGGCGGTGGTGCAACACGTCGCCGACGACGTGATGGTGATGTACCTCGGCCGCCCGGTGGAAGTGGGCCCCAAGGAAGACATTTACGCCCGTCCGCTGCACCCGTACACCCAGGCACTGCTGTCGGCCACCCCGACCATCCACCCGGACCCGAGCAAGCCGAAGATCAAGATCGTCGGCGAACTGCCCAACCCGCTGAACCCGCCACCAGGCTGCGCGTTCCACAAGCGCTGCCCGTACGCGACAGCGCGCTGCAGCACCGAGGAGCCGCTGTTGCGGCCGTTGGATAATCGCCAGGTGGCTTGCCACTATGCGGAGCAGTTCGTCGCCTGAGCGATCGGGACGCAGAGCGTCCCAGGCGGCATTCCCACGCGGAGCGTGGGAACGATCAGTGATGCGGCGTTAGTGAGTTCTACAGCCCTTCCCGTCAGGTTGCGCATCAGCCTGGCGGGAGGGGCTTCTTTTTGGGTTGGCGCCGCGTCTCAGGTTTCGCCGTCGTCGAAGGTCACACTGTCTTCCCCTTCGTTGATCGGGTTTTCCGGATCTTTAACGTCTGTGGGCTGGGGCTGCGGTTTCCAGCTGCCGGAATTGACCTCGTTGGCCTTTCTCTTGGTGACAGGGCCGGTGTCCTTCCATTGGGGCGTGCCATCGACGGCCAGTGCCGGGAGCGTCATCAGCCCCGGGCCTGCCAGTAGCATCAGACAAATAGCGTATCGAACATTTCGCACGGAGGTCTCCTTCGCAGTCAATGTGTGAACGCTAGACCCGATGCAGGGTTCTCGCCAATCTCCAGCCTTATAGAGGGCAAAATGTGGGAGGGGGCTTGCCCCCGATAGCAGTGGGTCAGGACATTACATGTCACTGATAAACCGCCATCGGGGGCAAGCCCCCTCCCACATTTGATTGTATTTCACAGCCAAAAAAAGGGCGAAGCCATGACAGCTTCGCCCTTCTGTTTATCGCTCAGACCTTAATGGTGTTCGCGGGTTGCCCGGAATTTCACATCCGGCCAACGCTCTTCCATCAGCGCCAGGTTGACCCGCGTCGGGGCCAGGTAGGTCAGGTGACCACCGCCATCCACCGCCAGGTTTTCCACGGCCTTGTTGGAAAACTCTTCCAGTTTTTTCTTATCGCTGCACTCGATCCAGCGCGCCGAATACACGGTGATCGGCTCGTAGGAGCATTCCACCTTGTATTCCTCTTTCAAGCGGCTGGCGACCACATCGAACTGCAGCACACCGACAGCGCCGAGGATGATGTCGTTGCTGCGCTCGGGGAAGAACACCTGGGTGGCGCCTTCTTCAGCCAATTGCTGCAAGCCCTGGCGCAGTTGCTTGGATTTCAGCGGGTCGCGCAGGCGTACGCGGCGGAACAGTTCCGGTGCGAAGTGCGGGATACCGGTGAAGCCCAGCGCTTCGCCTTCGGTGAAGGTGTCGCCGATCTGGATGGTGCCGTGGTTGTGCAGGCCGATGATGTCGCCGGCGTAGGCTTCTTCGAGCTGTTCACGCTCGGAGGAGAAGAACGTCAGCGCATCGCCGATGCGTACGTCCTTGCCGGTGCGCACGTGGCGCATCTTCATGCCCTTTTCGTAGCGGCCGGAGCAGATACGCATGAAGGCGATACGGTCGCGGTGCTTGGGGTCCATGTTCGCCTGGATCTTGAACACGAAGCCGGTGAATTTCTCTTCGACCGGTTCCACCGTGCGCTCGTTGGCGACCCGGGCCAGAGGCTTGGGTGCCCAATTCACCACGGCGTCGAGCACGTGGTCGACACCGAAGTTGCCCAGGGCAGTGCCGAAGAACACCGGGGTCAACTGACCGTCGAGGAATTCCTGCTGGTTGAACTCGTGGCAGGCGCCCTGCACCAGTTCCAGCTGGTCGACAAAACGGTCGTACTCGTCGCCCAGGTGGGCGCGGGCTTCGTCGGAGTCGAGCTTTTCGATGATTTTCACATCGGTGCGCTCATGCCCGTGGCCGGCGGTGTAGACGATGATGTAGTCATCGGCCAGGTGATACACGCCCTTGAAATCGCGGTAGCAACCAATCGGCCAGGTGATCGGCGCGGCCTTGATCTTCAGCACGGCTTCGATTTCATCCAGCAGCTCGATGGGATCGCGGATATCGCGGTCGAGTTTGTTGATGAAGCTGACAATCGGTGTGTCGCGCAGACGGCAAACGTCCATCAGCGCAATGGTGCGCGGCTCGACGCCCTTACCGCCGTCGAGGACCATCAATGCCGAGTCCACCGCAGTAAGGGTGCGGTAGGTGTCTTCGGAGAAGTCTTCGTGGCCTGGGGTGTCGAGCAGGTTGACCATGTGGTCGCGATACGGGAACTGCATGACCGACGTGGTAATGGAAATACCCCGTTGCTTTTCCATTTCCATCCAGTCGGATGTCGCATGGCGGTCGGATTTACGCGATTTCACCGTGCCGGCCACCGCGATTGCCTTGCCCATCAGCAGCAGCTTTTCGGTGATGGTGGTTTTACCGGCATCGGGGTGGGAAATAATGGCGAAAGTGCGGCGTTTCGCGACTTCGGCGGCCTGGTGGGTCATGGGAAATCGCCTGGCAGGTGAGTCAAAAAAGGGCGGCGAGTATAGCGCAAACGCGAGGGTACGGACCACCGTTGAGCCCATTGGGGGTGGCTAAATGCTCCCAAGTGTGGAACCTTTTAAAAGGTAGAGACGTCCACTCCCCTGCTTACGCACTCGGAACAGGGGCTGGAAAATCAGCAAGTTAGCCTGACGAGGCTGCGCTTATGGCTCGAACTCATGCCGCTTTTGACGGCATTGGCGAGCTGCATTTCGCGATCATATTTCGCTGACAGCCAGCAATGGCTTGCCACGCGGGAATGTGTTCGTCGACAGAAGAAAAAAGGAGTCCGCCTGTGGCTATTCGCTATGGCAAAGGGCTTATGGGAGCAGCGGTTGTCGTCGCGCTCCTGGCCCTGCTGGTCCACTGGATCGGCATCAACACGATCGAACTGTACCGCGACGATTTATTGTTTTACCTGCAAGCTCATTTGATTCTCGTCCTGGTCTCCATGCTGGCCGCCCTGATTGTGGGGATCCCCGCCGGTATCCTGCTCAGTCGACCGAACATGGTCGGGCGCGCAGAACGCTTCATGCAGATTTTCAACATCGGCAACACCGTCCCTCCCCTGGCCGTACTGGCCATCGCCCTCGGCGTCCTCGGCATCGGCAGCGGCCCGGCCATCTTCGCGTTGTTTCTCGCCTCTCTCCTGCCCATCGTGCGCAACACCTACGAAGGCCTGAAAAATGTGCAGGGCTCACTCAAGGAAGCCGCCACCGGCATCGGCATGACCCCGCGCCAGGTGCTGTTTCGCGTGGAATTGCCCAACGCCGTGCCGATCATCATCGGTGGCGTGCGGGTGGCCCTGGCGATCAACGTCGGCACCGCGCCACTGGCGTTCCTGATCGGTGCCAACAGCCTGGGCAGCCTGATCTTCCCGGGCATCGCCCTGAACAACCAGCCGCAACTGCTGCTCGGCGCCGCCTGCACCGCGCTGCTCGCATTGCTGCTTGATGGCCTGGTGACCATGGCCAGCCGCCTCTGGCTGGAACGCGGGCTGCGCCCGTCTTAACGCCAGGTAAGGAATCGAGATGAAAAAACTAAGCTTGATATTAGGCTGCTTCCTGCTGCTTGCAGGTATTGCGCAAGCCGCTGAAAAACCGGTGATTCGCATCGGCGCCCGGGTGTTCACCGAACAGACCCTGCTGGCCGAAATCACTTCCCAGTACCTGCGCAGCAAGGGCTACGACGCCCGCGTGACCGGCGGCCTGGGCAGCAACCTGGCGAGAAGCGCCCAGGAAAGCGGGCAACTGGATCTGATCTGGGAATACACCGGCGTGTCGCTGGTGGCCTACAACCATATCGACGAGAAGCTCGACAGCGAACAGTCCTACGCGCGGGTAAAGGAACTCGACGCGAAAAAGGGCCTGGTCTGGCTGTCGCCGTCGCGCTTCAGCAACACCTACGCCCTGGCGTTGCCCGAGAAAGTGGCTCAGGAACACCCCGAGATCAACAGCATCAGCGATCTCACCAAAGCCATGGCCGAAGACGCCAAGGATCACCGCCTGGTCGCCCTGGACACCGAGTTCGCCAACCGCTCCGACGGCCTGGCAGGCATGGTCAAGCTGTACGACATGAACCTGACGCGCAAGAACACTCGGCAGATGGACGCAGGCCTGGTCTACACCGCGTTGCGTAATGGCCAAGTGTTTGCCGGCCTGGTCTACACCACCGACGGTCGCCTGAACGCGTTCAAGTTGAAGCTGCTCGAGGACGACAAGCACTACTTCCCGGACTACACCGCCGCCCCGGTGATCCGCCAGGACTACCTCGACAAGCACCCGCAACTGGCCGCCGAGCTCAAGCCTTTGGCCACGCTGTTCGACGACCAAACCATGCGCCAGCTCAATGCGCGAGTCGACGTCGACCATGAAAGCCCGTCCGCCGTTGCCGCCGATTTCCTGCGCCAACATCCAATCAACTAACGAGGAGAAGACATGGAATTTTTGAACGCCTTTTCCCATCTTGATTGGGCCCAGGTCCTGCACCTGACCTGGCAGCACATCACCCTGGTCGGTATCGCTGTGATTCTCGCGATTGTCGTCGGTGTGCCCCTGGGCGTGCTGATGACCCGCTACCCGACCCTCGCGGGCCCCTTGCAAGCCAGCGCCACGGTATTGCTCACGGTGCCCTCCATCGCCCTGTTCGGCCTGCTGCTGCCGTTCTACTCCAAGTTCGGCCAGGGCCTGGGGCCGATGCCGGCGATTACCGCCGTGTTCCTCTACTCCCTGTTGCCGATCATGCGTAACACCTACCTGGCGCTCACCGGTGTCGAGCCGGGCATCCGCGAGGCCGCCAAAGGCATCGGCATGACCTTCGGCCAGCGCCTGCGCATGGTCGAACTGCCGATTGCCGTGCCGGTGATCCTCGCCGGTGTGCGCACCGCCGTGGTGATGAACATCGGCGTGATGACCATCGCCGCCACCATCGGCGCCGGTGGCCTGGGTGTACTTATTCTGGCTTCCATCAGCCGCAGCGACATGTCGATGCTGATTGTCGGCGCCGTGCTGGTCAGTCTCCTGGCCATCTTCGCCGACCTGCTTCTGCAATGGCTGCAACGCTCGCTGACTCCAAAAGGATTGCTCAAATGATCGAACTTCAAAACCTGTCCAAGACTTTTCAAAGCAACGGCAAGACTGTCACCGCCGTCAACGATGTGAGCCTGACCGTCAACGAAGGCGAAATTTGCGTGTTCCTCGGCCCGTCGGGCTGCGGCAAGAGTACGACGCTGAAGATGATCAACCGTCTGATCAAGCCTTCCTCGGGCAAGATCCTGATCAACGGCGAAGACACCACCGACCTGGACGAAGTGACCCTGCGTCGCAACATCGGCTACGTGATCCAGCAGATCGGCCTGTTCCCGAACATGACCATCGAAGAAAACATCGTGGTGGTGCCCAAGCTGCTCGGCTGGGACAAGCAGAAATGCCACGACCGCGCCCGCGAACTGATGAGCATGATCAAGCTCGAACCCAAGCAGTACCTGCACCGCTACCCGCGTGAATTGTCGGGCGGCCAGCAACAGCGCATCGGTGTGATTCGTGCCCTGGCGGCCGATGCGCCGTTGCTGCTGATGGATGAACCGTTCGGTGCGGTCGACCCGATCAACCGCGAGATGATCCAGAACGAGTTCTTCGAAATGCAGCGTGCGCTGAACAAGACCGTGATCATGGTTAGCCACGACATCGACGAGGCCATCAAGCTGGGCGACAAGATTGCGATCTTCCGGGCCGGCAAGCTGCTGCAGATCGACCATCCCGATACGCTGCTGGCGCACCCGGCGGACGAGTTCGTCAGCAACTTCGTCGGCCAGGACAGTACCCTCAAGCGCCTGTTGCTGGTCAAGGCCGAAGACGCGGCGGACAACGCGCCGTCGGTGAGCCCGGAAACCCCGGTGGCCGATGCGCTGGAACTGATGGACGAGCACGACCGCCGCTATGTGGTGGTCACCTGCGCCGAGAACAAGGCGCTGGGCTATGTACGACGTCGCGACCTGCACCGTCAGACCGGTACCTGCGGCCAATACCTGCGCGAGTTCAACGCCACGGCGGCGTATGACGAGCATTTGCGCATCCTGCTGTCGCGCATGTACGAGTTCAACCGTTCATGGTTGCCGGTGATGGATGCCGAGCGGGTGTTCCTGGGCGAGGTGACCCAGGAGTCGATTGCCGAGTACCTGAGTTCCGGCAAGTCCCGTGGCGGCAAGACCAGTATCGTCTCGCCGGCCGAGACCGCCCTGGCCTGACCTGACCTGACACCCTGGGGGGCAAATGTGGGAGGGGGCTTGCCCCCGATGGCGGCCTCTGGGCCGACCAGGATGTTGGATCAGATCGAGTACATATCCGTTTCTGCGGTCACGGCCACTTAGGGTTCCGCTTTTACAGCGGCTCACTTTTGAAAAGCGCAAAAGTAAGCAAAACGCTCTTGCCCCACCACTCGGCACCTCGCCTAGGCTCGGTGTGCCCTCTCTCCGGCCAGCGTGGTTTAACGGGGCGCCTGAGATCAAGATCAAAAGCAGATCAAGATCAAGAGCGGCTCGCTTCGCATCGTGGTTACGGTTGAGCGCTACAGGGTTGTGTAGATACCCATGCCCCGATGAGGGTGGGTCAGTTGATAACTCTATAACTGACCCACCGCCATCGGGGGCAAGCCCCCTCCCACATTTGCCCCCCAGGGTGTCAGTGAAATACAGTCGATTTGCCCCATCCGGGGAACATCAATCCGTCACACCGGTCGGTTACATAAGTAGCTGCACGGGGTCGCGCGACGAACGCGTGCAAAAACGCGACATTTTTAGTTGATCCCACGCCCATCAAGCCCTAAAGTTCGCGCCGAACGTCCATGCTGGAAACGATCCATCCGGCTCAAGTACTGACGACGAGACAGCAAGGCCAAGGGACGCGTATCCCATGGCCTTTTTGCTTTCGGCGACATGCCTTGGGAAGTAGGCGAACCAAAGTGGGGATACGGAGGACGTTCATTTGCACCCATTGATTAATACAGTTTGCCCTTAGGAGTTCCCAGCATGTCGATCAACGTCGAAGATTATTTCGCGCGCGCCACCTTTGACAAAATGAAGGCGTTCGCCGACAAACAGGAAACCCCGTTCGTGGTGATCGACACCGCGATGATCAGCCAGGCCTACGATGACCTGCGCGCCGGTTTCGAATTCGCCAAGGTGTATTACGCGGTCAAGGCCAACCCGGCCGTCGAGATCATCGACCTGTTGAAAGACAAGGGTTCGAGCTTCGACATCGCCTCGATCTACGAGCTGGACAAGGTCATGGACCGTGGCGTCGGCGCCGACCGTATCAGCTACGGCAACACCATCAAGAAATCCAAGGACATCCGCTACTTCTACGAGAAGGGCGTGCGCCTGTTCTCCACCGACTCCGAAGCCGACCTGCGCAACATCGCCAAGGCTGCGCCGGGTTCGAAAGTGTATGTGCGCATCCTCACCGAAGGCTCGACCACGGCCGACTGGCCTTTGTCGCGCAAGTTCGGCTGCCAGACCGACATGGCCATGGACCTGCTGATCCTCGCCCGTGACCTGGGCCTGGTGCCCTACGGCATCTCGTTCCACGTCGGTTCCCAGCAGCGCGACATCAGCGTGTGGGACGCGGCGATCGCCAAGGTCAAAGTGATCTTCGAACGCCTGAAGGAAGAAGACGGCATCGAATTGAAGTTGATCAACATGGGCGGTGGCTTCCCGGCCAACTACATCACCCGCACCAACAGCCTGGAAACCTACGCTGAAGAAATCATCCGCTTCCTCAAGGAAGACTTCGGTGACGACCTGCCGGAAATCATCCTGGAACCGGGCCGTTCGTTGATCGCCAACGCCGGTATCCTGGTCAGCGAAGTGGTGCTGGTAGCGCGCAAATCGCGTACCGCCGTCGAGCGTTGGGTTTACACGGATGTGGGCAAGTTCTCCGGCCTGATCGAAACCATGGACGAAGCCATCAAGTTCCCGATCTGGACCGAGAAGAAAGGCGAGATGGAAGAAGTGGTCATCGCCGGCCCCACCTGCGACAGCGCCGACATCATGTACGAAAACTACAAGTACGGCCTGCCGCTGAACCTGGCGATTGGCGATCGCTTATACTGGCTGTCGACCGGTGCCTACACCACCAGCTACAGCGCGGTTGAGTTCAATGGGTTTCCGCCGTTGAAATCGTTTTACGTGTAAGACGGCTGCAACTAAAAAGCCCATGACGTTTCATGGGCTTTTTTGTGCGTGCTCCGGGGTTTCAGCGGTCCTCGCGAACGTGCCATAACCGTAAAACATAGAGTGTCGACTGTTGAATTTCGTAGCGCATTTCGTAACGGCCAACCAAAAGTCTTCTTACGTCTCGCGGCGAAAACTCTTCAATTCTTTCCCCGATACGCGGATTACTGAGCAATGTGTCCGGTGCCCGGGAGAGTGCCTGCACGGTGCGGGCGGCCGCTTGGCGGTTCACCACAGAGAGGAAGTCGTACAATCGAGCCAAGTCGGATAAGGCTTTACTTGTCCACTTCAGCTCCATCAGCGCGGAACCGGCAGCGGCGAGTCGGTGTCCAGGCTATCAGCCCAGGCCTGCACTGCCTGGTGATCAATCACACGCCCCGCATCGACATCCGCCATCGCTTCAAGCGTCAAGCGACTGCGCTCTTCTTCTTGATCGACCCAATCGACGAGAGCTTGCTTGACCACCCATCCACGTGAGCGATCCATCCGTGCGGCCATCTGGTCGACTTTCTGAGCAAGAGCGGTGGGAATGTGAGCGGTCATTACTTTGGTATCGGCCCCCATGGACACTCTCCTCGGGATATCTGGCGCAAGTGATTAAATATGATTCAAGCTTAATCATAGTGATTTAACGTTGAGCAACAACCTCAATTCATCGCCGTTCATCGACTTTGTTCCAGACTTGCGCAACACCCGCGCGGCCATCAGCACGTTCTCCATCAAGCACAACAAGCCCCACGCATCAGATGCGCGGGGCTTTTGCGTGTTTTTCGGCAACTCACGGCATAATGCGCGCCGTGACACCTATATCCAGCTAAGCGAGGCGCTTTGACGTGTTGAAGAAAACCCTGTTTCAGTTGCACTGGTTCTTCGGCATCACGGCCGGGCTGGTGCTGGCCTTGATGGGGATCACCGGGGCTGCGTACTCGTTCCAGGATGAAATCCTGCGCGCGCTCAACCCCACGGTACTGAACGTGCAGAAGCGCGAAGCCGGCGTGCTGCCGCCCGCCGAGCTGGTGCGCAAGCTGGAAGCCGCCGAAGGCAAGCGCGTGGCCATGCTGTGGGTGGAAGACCACAGCGGCAAAGCCGCCCGCGTGTCCTTTACCCCGCCGCCAGGCGAGCAGCGTGGCCCGTTGCGTTACTTCGATCCGTATACCGGCGACTACCTGGGTGACGCCGTCGGCCAGGATGTGTTCGGCTTCATCCTGCAGTTGCACCGCTTCCTCGCCATCGGCGACACCGGCCGCAACATCACTGGCGCCTGCACCCTGATCCTGCTGTTCTTCTGCCTTTCCGGCCTGTACCTGCGCTGGCCGCGCCAGGTCAGGAACTGGCGTGTATGGCTGACCCTGGACTGGCGTAAAAAGGGCCGCAGCTTCAATTGGGATTTGCACTCGGTGTTCGGCACCTGGTGCCTGCTGCTTTATCTGCTGGCAGCGCTGACCGGGCTGTATTGGTCCTACGACTGGTACAGCCGTGGCGTGACCCAACTGCTGTCCGATGCGCCGCAGAACGAGCGCATGCGCAAGCGCGGCCCGCCACCCGCAGGCCCTGCGCCCGCGGCCAACTATGAAGCGATCTGGAGCAGCATCTACAGCAATGCAGGCCCTGGCTTGAGCGCCTACAACATCCGCCTGCCGGCCGTCGCCGGGCAACCGGCCACCGTGTATTACCTGCTCGACAGCTCGCCCCATGACCGCGCGCTGAACCAGATCAACCTCGACCCGGCCACAGGCGAGGTCACGGCCCATGAGCGTTACGCCAGCAAGAGCCTCAAGGCGCAGTTGCTGACCAGTGTTTATGCGCTGCACACCGGCAGTTATTTCGGGCTGGTCGGGCGAATTGTGCTCACCGTGAGCGCGCTGCTCATGCCCTTGTTCTTTATCACCGGCTGGCTGCTGTACCTGGACCGTCGCCGCAAAAAACGCCAGGTGCGTGATGCGCGCAAAGGCCTGGTGGCAAGCCACGACGACGCGCCGGCCTGGTTGATCGGCTTTGCCAGCCAGAGCGGCTTTGCCGAACAGTTGGCCTGGCAGACCGCCGGGCAATTGCAGGCCGCAGGGCTTGGGGTGAAGGTGCAGCCCCTGGGCAGCGTCAGCCGCGATGACCTCAGTCAGGCGCAACAGGCGTTGTTCGTGGTCAGTACATTCGGTGACGGCGAAGCGCCCGACAGCGCCCGTGGCTTCGAGCGCAGCGTGCTCGGCCAGGACCTGTCCCTCAAAGGCTTGAACTACTCGGTGCTGGCCCTGGGCGACCGCCAGTACGCGCACTTTTGCGGCTTTGCGAGGCGCCTGCACTTCTGGCTGACCCATCAGGGCGGCAACCCGCTGTTTGCGCCGGTGGAAGTCGACAGTGGCGACACCGAGGCCTTGCTGACCTGGCAACAACAACTCGGCCAGCTCACCGGTCACGCGCCGGCAGCGGCGTGGCAGACGGCCCGGTTTGAACACTGGACCTTGAGTCAACGCACCCTGCTCAACCCTGGCAGCGTCGGCGCCCCCGTGTACCTGCTGGGCCTCACGCCACCCTCGCCCAGCAGTTGGCTGGCCGGTGACCTGGTGGAAATCCTGCCGCGCAATGGCCCACGGGCCGTCGAGCACTTCCTGGAAGGGCTGGGCCTGGCCGGCAGCGACGGCGTATTGATCGAAGGCCTGGCGCAAACGCTGGACCAGGCCCTGGCCACACGCCAACTGCCGGACAACCGCACGCACCTGGTGGGCCTGCATGCCCAGGCACTGGTGGATGCGCTGATACCGCTGGGCATGCGCGAATACTCGATCGCCTCGATTGCCAGCGATGGCGTGCTGGAGCTGATCGTGCGCCAGGAGCGTCATCCGGACGGCAGCCTGGGCCTGGGCTCCGGTTGGCTGACTGAACACGCCGCCGTAGGCTCGAACATCAGCCTGCGCCTGCGCCGCAACAGCGGCTTCCATCTTCCCGAGGCGCCCGTGCCGCTGATCCTGCTGGGCAACGGCACCGGCCTGGCCGGCCTGCGCAGCCTGCTCAAGGCGCGCATTTCCGAGGGCCGGCAGCGTAACTGGCTGCTGTTCGGCGAACGCCATATCGCCCACGACTACCTGTGCCGGGAAGAACTGCAAGGCTGGCTGGCCAGTGGCGACCTGGCCCTGCTGGACCTGGCGTTCTCGCGGGACCAGGCGGAGAAAATCTACGTGCAGGATCGCCTGCGCGAATCCGCCGACGTGCTGCGCAAATGGCTGGCCGATGGTGCGGTGATTTATGTATGCGGCAGTTTGCAGGGCATGGCCACGGGTGTGGACCAGGCGTTGGTGGACATCCTCGGCAGTGAAGCGGTGGAGCGCCTGATCGAACAAGGCCGCTACCGCCGGGATGTGTACTGATCAATGTGGGAGGGGCTTAAGGCTTTTTGTAGGAGCGAGCTTGCTCGCGAAAAACTCACAGGCATCGCGTTCATTCAGAAAACACGCGTTATCGTTGACGTTTTTCGCGAGCAAGCTCGCTCCTACAGTTTTCAGGCGGGTTGCAGCTTCTGTTCGAACACTGAAAGCCCATCCAAGTCGCGCAAAATAACGGTCAACTCCGCCGTCTGCCCATCAATCTGCACCTCGCCGAAAAACTGAAACCCGGCAAACGGCGAGGTGTTCTGCGCCGGCGGTGCCTTCTCGAACACCACCTCGGGCCCGAAGGTCTTGTCCAACGGATTGGGCCCGAAGCTCCCCGCATTCAGTGGCCCCGCGACGAACTCCCAGAACGGTTCGAAATCCTGGAACGCCGCCCGGTCCGGGTGATAGTGATGCGCCGCGCAATAGTGCACGTCAGCGGTCAGCCATACATGGTTACGTACCTTGTGCGCGCGCAGGAACCCCAGCAACTCGGCGATTTCCAGCTCACGCCCCTGGGCCGGGCCGGGATCACCGTTGGCAATCGCTTCCCAGCGCGGCACGCCGGGGCTGACTTCACCGTCGGGCACGCCCAGCCCGATAGGCATGTCGGCTGCGACCACTTTCCACTGCGCCTGGGACGCCTTGAGTTCGCGCTTGAGCCAGTCCAGTTGCTCGCGGCCGAGGAAGGGCTTTTCGCCGCCCAGATTGTCGTCGTTCGGTCCGCGATAACTGCGCATGTCCAACACGAACACATCCAGCAGCGGACCGTAACCGAGCTTGCGATAAATTCGCCCGCCCGCGTCGGCGCTTTGCCGGCGCATCGGTGAATATTCCAGCCAGGCCTGGCGCGCACGGCCGACCAGGGTGTTGATGTCGCGAGTCTGGTAGCGCTCATCCAGCTGTTTACTCGACGACCAGTTGTTGATCACCTCGTGATCGTCCCACTGCCAGATCTGCGGCACCTCGGCATTGAAGCGCCGCACGTTTTCATCCAGCAGGTTGTAGCGGTAATTGCCGCGATATTCATCCAGGGTTTCGGCGACTTTGCTCTTGGCTTCGGTGGTGATGTTGCGCCAGATGCGTCCACCTTCGGTGGCCAGTTGCGCCGGCACCGGGCCGTCGGCGTAGATGGTGTCGCCGCTGTGGATAAAGAAGTCCGGCAGGCGCAGGCGCATGGCTTCATAGATGCGCATGCCGCCGATGTCCGGGTTGATGCCGAAGCCTTGCCCGACGGTGTCGCCACTCCACACAAAACGGATGTCGCGACGCTGTTGCGGCACGCTGCGCAGGTGGCCGAACCACGGCTCGCTGGCGATACCGGTCTGGGCGTCTTCGAAATGCACACGGTAGAAAATCGCCTGGTCGGCAGGCAACCCGGTGAGTTCGACGCGGGCGGTAAAATCGCTGCGGTTGTCGGCCAGGGGCGAGACGAATCGGCGTGGGTTGCTGAACACACTGCGGGTGTCCCACTCCACCACCATCCGTGCCGGGCGGTCGCTGCGGCTCCAGATCATCGCGCGGTCACCGAGCAGATCGCCTGATTGCACGCCATCGGTGAGCAGCGGGCGGTCATTGACCGACGCAATCACCGCCGGCGCCAGGCCCGGCAACAACAGGCCCGCGCCAACAGCTTGCATCACGCGGCGACGGCCGAGATCGAAGTGGCTCATGCGTGTGCCCTCTTGAGTATCAAAAGGGCCACTTAAGCATGGCCGGATGAAGCAGATATGACACCGCACTTTACCGCCAATGCAAATCCAAATGTGGGAGGGGGCTTGCCCCCGATGGCAGTGTGTCAGCTGCAAATAAGCTGGCTGACACACCGCTATCGGGGGCAAGCCCCCTCCCACATTTTTTTACCGCGTCAGGCAGTGACGGCCAGCTCCGCCGCTTCCGGCCGCTTGATCAGCGCATACACCACACCGGTCAGCACACTGCCGGCCACGATCGCCAGCAGATACAGCAGCGCATGATTCATCGCGTTCGGAATCACCAACACAAACAACCCGCCGTGGGGCGCGGCCAGTTTGCAGCCGAAGTACATCGACAGCGCGCCGGTCAATGCGCCACCGGCGATGCTGGCCGGGATCACGCGCAATGGGTCCTTGGCGGCAAACGGAATCGCGCCTTCGGAGATAAAGCACAGGCCGAGAATCATCGCGGCCTTGCCGGCTTCGCGTTCAGTCTGGGCGAACTTGCGCCGGGCCAGGAACGTCGCGATGCCCATGCCAATCGGCGGCACCATGCCGGCGGCCATGGTCGCGGCCATCGGCGCCCCGCTCGACGCCGCCAGCAGGCCGACGGAAAACGCGTACGCCGCCTTGTTGATCGGCCCGCCCAAGTCGACACACATCATGCCGCCCAACAGGATGCCCAACAGCACCGCGTTGGTGGTGCCCATGGTGCTGAGAAAATCCGTCAGCCCGGTCAGCAAGCGCGCCACCGGTGGGCCAACGAGATAGATCATGGCCAGGCCAGTGAACAAACTGGCGAGCAACGGGATGATCAGGATCGGTTTGAGCGCCTCCAGGCTTTGCGGCAGGCGCACTGCCCGGGAGATCAGCTTGACGCTGTAGCCGGCCAGGAAACCGGCGAAGATCCCGCCAATGAACCCGGCGCCCAGCGTGCCCGCCAGCAGGCCACCGATCATGCCCGGCGCCAGGCCGGGGCGATCGGCAATCGAGTAGGCGATGTAGCCGGCGAGCAACGGCACCATCAGCATGAACGCCTGGTCGCCGACGGTTTTCAGCGCCGCCGCCAGGGTGCCTTTTTCTTCAAAGGCATGGATGCCGAACACAAAGGACAAGGCGATCAACAAACCGCCCGCCACCACCATCGGCAACATGAACGACACCCCGGTGAGCAGGTGTTTGTACACGCCGGTTTTTTCCGACTTGGCCACTGCGCCGCTGCCGGCGCTTTCCACCGCGCCTTCGGCCAGCGCCTTGTTGAGCGTGGCTTCCGATTGCTTGAGGGCAATACCGGTGCCGCAGCGGTAGATCTTCTTGCCGGCGAAGCGCTCGGTGGCGACTTCGATATCCGCCGCCAGCAGCACCACGTCGGCGTCGGCGATGGCCTGCGGACTCAACGGCGTGCGCGCACCGACCGAGCCCTGGGTCTCGACCTGCAAGTCATAGCCCAGGCGCTTGGCCGTCTGCTGCAAGGCCTCGGCGGCCATGAACGTATGGGCAACGCCGGTCGGGCAAGCGGTAATCGCGACAATGCGCGGGGCATTCCCGGCCGGTGCCTCGGTCGCCACGTACACCTGCGCCTCCTCGGCGCCCCGACGCAACACCGCGTCGACATCCGCCAGCGCCTGGGCCGGCGTGCTCTGGAACACGCGCTTGCCGACAAAACGCTGCATATCCACCGGCGTGCTGCTGACCAGCAACACCCACTCGGCGTCATCGAGGGTCGCCTGGGACAGCTGGCTGTCCGGGCGCTGCACGTCCACCACTTCGACACTGGTGCTCCAGCCCTGGCGCTGTGCGGCGGCGTCCAGCAAGCGGGCGCACAGCACACTGGTGACCATGCCGTTCGGGCAGGCGGTAACAATGGCTAACTTCATCACAAACCCTCTTATTGTTCTGTCAGCGTGCGCACATCGACGCCGCTTTCGAGACGCGCCAACTGCGCGTCATCGCTGATGCCGAAACCGATCTGCGTCACCGCCATCGCGGCAATCGCCGTGGCGCGGCGCAGGGTCTGCTCGGGCGCTTCGTCGCGCAGCAGGCCGTGGAGCATGCCCGCCAGCAGCGAATCGCCGGCGCCTACGGTGCTGGCCACCGTCACCTTGGGCGGCGAGGCCTGCAGGGTCGCCCCCGAGCTGTACCAGCTCACGCCGGCAGCACCGTCCGAGACCACCACATGTTCCACGCCCTGTTGATGCAACTGGCGGATGGCATCGGTGGCGTTATCCAGCGCCTGGGCAAGCTCTTCAGTATTGGGCTTGACCATCCAGGGGCCCGCCTTCAACCCGGCGCGCAAGGCTTCGCCGCTGGTGTCCAGGGCCACTTTCAGACCGAGGTTTTTCAATTGCTCGATCAGTGCCTGAAACCATTGCGGGCTGACGCCACGCGGCAAGCTGCCGGCGACCACCACCGCGTCGAAGTCAGGGCCGATCAGCGCAAGTCGCTTGAGCAGTTCGGCTTGCGCCTGCTCGCTCACCAGCGGCCCCGGCGCGTTGATGTCGGTCACCCGGCCATCCTGTTCGGCAATCTTGATATTGCTGCGGGTTTCCCCCGGCACGCGAACGAACGCGTCGCCAAACCCACAGTGGGCGATCAGTGCTTCGAACGCCTGCGGGTTGTCTTCACCGAGAAAGCCGCCCACGGTCACCGCGTGGCCAAGGTCCGCCAGCACCTGCGCCACGTTCACGCCCTTGCCGGCGGCATGGGTGATGAGCGTTTCGCTGCGGTTGACCGCACCGGGTTCCAGGCGCGCCAGGCGTACCGTGAGGTCCAACGCCGGGTTCAGCGTCAGGGTCAAAATCCTTGCCATTTACACGGCCTCCACTAGAGCACGTACTTCGGCGGGCGAGCCCACCGCGAGTGCCTGTTGCGCCAGGCCCTGGGCCTGGCTCAGGCTGAATTCACGCACCCGCGCCTTCACTTCGGGGATGCTGCGGGCCGACACGCTCAACTCGTCCACACCCAGGCCAATCAGCACCGGCACCGCCAGCGGGTCCGCCGCCAGCTCGCCGCACACGCCGACCCATTTGCCATGGGCATGGGCGGCACGCACGGTGATGTCGATCAGTTGCAGCACGGCCGGGTGCAGGCCATCGGCCTGGGCCGACAGTGTCGGGTGCCCACGGTCGATGGCCAGGGTGTATTGGGTCAGGTCGTTGGTGCCGACGCTGAAAAAGTCGACTTCCCGGGCGAGCACCGGCGCCAGCAGCGCGGCCGACGGCACTTCGATCATGATCCCCAGTTGCAGGTCGGCCACCGGGATTTCCAGGCGCAGACGCTCGGTCATGTCCCGAGCCGCGCGCCATTCATCCACGCTGCCGACCATGGGGAACATGATGCGCAACGGCCGGTTGTCCGCCGAACGCAACAGCGCGCGCAGTTGCGCTTCCATGATCTGCGGGCGTTGCAGGGTCAGGCGAATGCCGCGCACGCCGAGGAAGGGGTTTTCTTCCTCGGCAATCGGCCAGTACGGCAGCGGTTTATCGCCGCCCACATCGAGGGTGCGTACCACCAGCGGGCGCCCGTCAAGACCGTCGAGTACGCGGCGGTATTCAGCTTCCTGGGTGGCTTCGTCCGGCGCTTGCGGGTGGGCCATGAAAATCAGCTCGGTGCGTAACAGGCCGATGCCCTCGGCGCCCTGCTCCACCGCCGCGGCCACTCCGGCGCTTTCGCCGATATTGGCGAACACTTCCACCGCGTGGCCGTCGCGGGTCAGCGCCGGTTCATGGCGTTGCGCAGAGGCGGCTTGCAGGCGTTGCTCGCGAGTGTCGCGCTCGACGGTCGCGCGTTGCAGGGTGGCCGCATCGGGGTCGACGTGCAGGCGGCCGCGCTGGCCGTCGAGCAACAAGGGTGTACCGGCGCCCAGCAGCAATACCGCCGCGCCGGCCCCGACCAGTGCGGGAATGCCAAGCGCGCGGGCGACAATGGCGCTGTGGGCCGTGGCGCCGCCACGGGCCGTGAGGATGCCGGCGACACGGGCCGGGTCCAGGCGCGCGACGTCCGAAGGGCCGACTTCGTCCATCACCAGGATGTAGGGTTCATTGGGTTCCTGCGCAGTGTCGACGCCGCACAGTTGCGCCAATACGCGGCGACCGATGTCGCGCAGGTCGGCAGCGCGCTCGGCGAGCAAGGCATCCTGCAACGACTCCTGCTGCCGGGCAGCCGCTTCGATCACGCTCATCCAGGCCGCTTCGGCGCTTTCGCCTTGCTTGAGACGGGTGTCGACTTCGTCGGTCAGCTCCGGGTCGTCGAGCATTTCCTGGTGAGTGATGAAGATCTCGCGAATCGCCTTGGACTGGCTGCGTTCGATCAGGCCCTCGATATCGCGACGCACATCACTCAGCGCAGCCTGCAGGCGCTGGCGCTCAACCGCGCAGGACTCACCGCGCAGTGGGTAGTCGAAGACCTGTTGCACCTGGATATGCGCAGGGCCGATGGCGATACCGGGCGCGGCGGCAATTGCCTGGATCTGGCTACCGGACAGCGGCGCGCTGATCACCGGTTCGATGTCGACGGTGGCGGGCTGGGCGCTGACGGTCGGCAAAGGCTCGACCTCTTCCCCCAGGCCTTCTTCAATTGCGGCCAACAGGGCCGGCAGCGCGTCCCCGGCAATGCTCGGCTCGGCGACGAATTCCAGCACCTGGCCACGCCGCGCGCCGAGGCTCAACAGCTTGCTCAGGCTTTTAACCGATACCGCGCCGACCGGACCATCGACAATGCGCACGCGAATATCGCCATCGAAGCTTTTCGCCAGTTGCGCGAGGATCTTCGCCGGGCGTGCATGTAACCCGTGGGCATTGGCCAGGGTGATGCGCGCGCTCGGCCAGTCGGGCGGCAGTTCGCCACCCAGCACCTCAAGCACGGCACGACTGCTGGTGGCGCGGCCCAATTCCTGGCCGCGCCCTTCGATCAGCAAGGCGCACAGGCGCTCGAGCAACGCCTGATGCGCTTCGCCCAGGCTGGCCAGGCAGAACAGGCCATTGAGCGGCTGGCCCAGGTAGCGCATGGGTTTGTCCGGCGTGACGAAGGCCAGGCCCGGGCGCTTGACCGTCTGCTCGCTGTGCAGCCACCACAGGCCATCGCCCAGGGGCAGTGCATCGACTTGCTGCAACACGGCGGCAAACCCGTTGCTCACGCAATCGGCCTGGCGCAACAGGCGCGCGCCGCGCCACACCAGTTCCTCGAAATCATCGGCCGACACGCCGAGGCTGATCATCTGTGCATCCAGTGCCAGTTCCTGCGGCGCGCCTTGCAGCAGTTTCAGCAAGGCGTCGGCAGAACCGGCACGGCGCAGCGCCTGGCCGAGGTCGGTCTCACCCAGGGCGCGGGTCAGCAATTGCAGCAGGCGCAAGTGTTCATCGGATTTGGCGGCAATCCCGATCGCCAGGTACACCACCTGGCCGTCGCCCCAGTCCACGCCTTCGGGAAACTGCAACAGACGCACGCCGGTGGAAAACACCTGGTCGCGGGTTTCCGGTGTGCCGTGAGGAATGGCGATGCCTTGGCCAAGAAAGGTCGAGCCTTGGGCTTCACGGGCTTGCAAGCCACTGAGATAACCTTCGGCAACCAGGCCATCGGCCACCAGTTTTTCCGCGAGCAGGTGCAAGGCCGCAGATTTATCCACCGCCACCTGGCCCATGGATATCTGCTCTACAGTGAGCTCGAGCATGCCGTTCTCCTAGTTAGTGCGGGGTGCGCACTAGGTATTGTTTTGAATAAATCAGCTTAGCGGTGTTCAAAAGTAACTGACTGAGCGGTCAGTTGGCAGTAGCCACTCAGCGGCGAACATCGTAAAAATACCCTTGCTGAAACGTTTAATCTAGAATTTATGGCAGATTACGCGTTAATTGCGCAAGCTTGAAGGGCCACTCGGCGCCTGTTGTGGGACATTGGTCGTATGCGGGAATCGGTTACGATTGGACAAAATGTCGGGGCACGCTCAAAAAAACAAGGAAACCCGGTTTGAAACTCAGTGATATCGCACGTCTGGCCGGTGTGTCGGTCACAACCGCCAGCTATGTCATCAATGGCAAGGCCGAACAACAACGTATCAGCAACGCGACGGTGGAGCGGGTGCGGGCCGTGGTCCAGGCCCACGGTTTTACGCCTAACCCGCAAGCCGCCGGCTTGCGCAGCCGGCACACGCGCACCCTGGGCTTTATCCTGCCGGACCTGGAGAACCCCAGTTACGCACGCATTGCCAAGTTACTCGAACAAGGCGCACGGGCGCGCGGCTATCAATTGCTGATCGCCAGCTCCGACGATGAGGCTGACAGTGAGCGCCAATTGCTGCAACTGTTCCGCGCGCGGCGCTGCGATGCGCTGTTTGTCGCCAGCTGCCTGCCGGCCGAGGATGACAGCTATCGCGAACTGCAAGCCAAAGGCTTGCCGGTAATCGCCATCGACCGGGTGATGGAGCCCAGCCAGTTCTGCTCGGTGGTCAGCGACGACCGCCAAGCCTGCCAGCAGCTCACCGGCAGCCTGCTGCAACCGTTGCCCAAGCAAATCGCGCTGATCGGCGCCCATCCGGAGCTGAGCATCAGCCAGGAACGTGCTGCGGGTTTTCGTGAAGCCCTGCAAGGCTTTACCGGCGAGGTGATCGTCGAACAGGGCGAAGCCTTCAGCCGCGACTGCGGGCGACAGTTGATGGAGCAATTACTGCAGCGCCTGGGGCATCTGCCTGACGCGCTGGTGACCACGTCCTACGTACTGCTGCAAGGCGTGTTTGACGCCCTGCACGACTTCCCGCTCAAGTCGCGGCCACTGCGCCTGGGCACCTTCGGCGACACTCAGTTGCTGGACTTCCTGCCGCTGCCGGTCAACGCCATGGCCCAGCAGCATCAACTGATCGCCGACACCGCCCTGCGCCTGGCCCTGGCGGCCATTGAAGAAGAACATTACCAACCCGGCGTGCACGGCATCAGCCGAACCTTCAAGCAGCGTATTCACGAGGCCTGAGCGTGGAGCTGATCGACACCCACACCCACCTGGATTTCGCGGACTTCGACAGTGATCGTCCGCAGGTCCTCGCCCACAGCCGTCAACTCGGTGTGCGACGTATGGTGGTGCTCGGGGTTTATCAGCGCAATTGGCAAAGGTTGTGGGATCTGGTGATGGAGGATGAAGGCTTGTTCGCCGCCTTCGGCCTGCACCCGGTGTATCTCGATGAACACTGCCCTGCCGACCTGCTGGAATTGGGCGACTGGCTGACGCGCCTGCAGGGCCACCGGCAACTGTGCGCCGTGGGTGAAATCGGCCTGGATTACTTTCTTGAGCACCTGGACCGAGCGCGCCAGCAAGCGCTGTTCGAAGCCCAGTTGAAACTGGCGGTGGATTTCACCCTCCCCGCTTTGCTCCACGTACGCCGCAGTCACGCGGCGGTGATCGCCACACTCAAACGCATCCACCTGCCGCGTGGCGGCATCATTCATGCGTTCGCCGGCAGCCGGGAAGAGGCCCGCGAGTACATCAAGCTTGGCTTCAAGCTGGGCCTGGGCGGTGCCGCGACCTGGCCGCAGGCCTTGCGCATGCACAAGGTGCTGGCCCAATTGCCATTGGAAGCGGTGGTGCTGGAGACGGATGCGCCGGATATGGCCCCGGCCATGTACCCGGGCCGGCGCAACAGCCCACACCACTTGCCGGACATCTGCAGCGCCCTGGCCGAGCGCATGGGCATCAGCGCGTCACGGCTGGCTGAGGCGAGCACACGCAATGCGTGCGAGCTGTTCCAGTGGTAAGCGGCTGACGACTTGCAGGTTCAAGGTCATCCGTTGCCGATGACGCACGTAGCGCAGCACCAGAAAGTGGATCAACAGCGTCGTCAGCGAAATGTTGAATTGCCCGATCACACTGAGCAGCCCCAGCCACTCTGCAAACAGCGCTGCCAGGAGGGTCGCGCAGGTCAGCATGATCATGCCGGGCGGCACCAGCGCCCAGTGGTCCAGGGCACGAAAGCGACGCAGTTGCTTGCGGCAACACAGCTGCAGGCACGTGTGGCAATAGGTACAGACGAAGGGTTCGTCGATGGCGATGGCGTTCAGTTGCCAGGGTTTGAGTTCAAACGTCATGTCGCAGTGGGCGCAATGCCCTTTGATGCCGATGACAGCGGCCATCGCCGTGCCTCCTTGAGACCGTGACCAGATGATTCAAATGTTCACTCATTCACGGCATATTGAAAGGCCAGTAGCGAAATCAGGATAAGGGCCACGTGTGACGGGGTTAAATCCCACCGAAAATTCCTACGTGCGGAACGCGCCATAGGTATCTACACAACTTTGGCGTGACGCCGAACTTGCTCCCCGTTGCTACCCGTAGGGGGCACAGCAGCCTATCTTACTGATACCCCACAAATCCAAATGTGGGAGGGGGCTTGCCCCCGATGGCGGCCTTAGGGCCGACCAGGATGTTGGATTGGGTTGAGTACATATCCGTTTCTGCGGTCACGGCTGCTTAGGGTTCCGCTTTTACAGCGGCTCACTTTTGAAAAGCGCAAAAGTAAGCAAAACGCTCTTGCCCCACCACTCGGCACCTCGCCTAGGCTCGGTGTGCCCGAACGCAGGCTTGAATCCGTGGGCCGCCGCCACGCGCCATCCATGGCGCGGGGCGGCTAACCCGGCGTCCTGCCGGGTTACCCACGGATTCAAGCCTGCGTTCGGCCAGCGTGGTTTAACGGGGCGCCTAGGATCAAAAGCAGATCAAGATCAAGGGCGACTCGCTTCGCATCGTGGTTAGTGTTGGCGGCTATAGCCTACGAAGTTGTATGGATATAGGTTATCGGGGGCAAGCCCCCTCGCACGCTGACTGCGCCTCCCCGATTTTGGCTGATCCCTGCTCGGTCAAATGTGGGAGGGGGCTTGCCCCCGATGGCGGTCTCAGGGCAACACCGTCCAGATTGCAAATCCGGCATACCACAGCACCGCCGCACGCAGCAGCAATTCCCACAGTTGATCAAGACTGCTGATGCCTTCGGCGCCCACTACCGGTGGCGGTATTTCCGCAGCGGCCAGGCCGACTTTTTCCACCAGTTGTGCAGCGCTGATATCCCAGCTGAGCAATTCGTGGAGCATGACCCGGCTGACCCCGACAAAGTTGCCCACCAGGGCAAAGCTCGCGGCCAGCAGGCGCACCGGCAGCCAGTCAAAGGCGTGGCGCATTTGCGTGGCGCGTTCGGCCACCAGGGGGTTCTGGCTGTGCTCACTGGCCAGCGCCAGCAGGCGATAGGCCAGAGCCGCCACCGGGCCCAGCAGGAAATACCAGAAAATCACCGCGAAAAAGCTTTGGTACGCCTGCCACAGCAAGTGGCCTTGAACCCGCTCGAGCAGTTGCTCGCCACTGTCGGCACCCAGCTTCAGGTCACGTTCGGCCACGTGCTCGGCGGCTTGCAGATCACCTCGCCGCCAGGCATCACGAAACGGTCCCAACGCGGCCAACAGATCGCCACGGCCCAGACTGTAGATCACCACCAGTACATGCACCGGCAACGCCAACAAGCCATAGGCCACGGGCTCCAGCACCAGCAGCAACAAGCCCAGCAGCGCCGCGGGCAGCACCACCAGCGCCAGCAGGATCAGCCAGGGCCGCTTGCCCATGCGCGGGCTCGATTCAAGCCTGGCCAGCTCGCGCAGCCAGCCGCCGTCGCGCTGCAACCGCTGGCGCAAGGCCGAGAACTTCTCGATCCACACTGCCAGCACCAGCACCAGGAAACTCATAGTTTGTGTCCTCCATCCTGCAGCGCGCCACGAAAGCGCTTCCAATCAAAAGCCGGGCCCGGATCGGTTTTGCGGCCTGGGGCGATGTCGCTGTGACCGCAGATACGTTGGGGGGTGATCGCAGGATAAGCTGCGAGCAGCTGACGCGTCAGCTCAATCAGCGCCTGGTACTGGGCATCGGTGAACGGCAGATCATCTGTGCCTTCCAGCTCGATTCCCAACGAGAAGTCGTTGCAGGTGTCACGCCCTTCAAAGCTGGAGACGCCCGCGTGCCAGGCCCGGTCCCGGCATGCCACAAACTGCGTCACTGTACCGTCACGCTCAATCAGAAAATGCGCAGAGACCCGTAGGTGGACTATCCCCTCAAAGTAGGCATGCTCCGTTACATCCAGGCGATTCTGGAAAAACTCATGCACCTTACCGGTGGCAAACTGCGCCGGAGGCAAGCTGATGTTATGTATCACCAACAACGATACCTCACCTGCCGGGCGCTCGTTGAAGTTGGGCGAAGGGCAATGGCCAATGCCCTCGAACCAACCGCTGACGGGGTCCAACTGCATACAGGCTCCTTGACTGAGACAAAGTGTTACCAGTATGCCGCGTTCCGCCCTGCGGTTGCGATCACTTGCCCCGATTGAGTTGGCGCAGGTTGCCCATCACCGCCGCCAGCGCGCGGTCGAACAGCGGCCCCTCGTCCAGGCTGTGCAGGGTGCCGCGCCTGAAAGCCGCAGCCAATTGCCCGGGGGTTTGCTCCAGGACCTTGAGCCCCGTGCGGCTGACGAAAATATAACGATGGTTCGGCGCCATGATCGCCGTGAGCTTGCAGCGCAATACCGTGTCGTCGTCCTGGCGCAACTCCACCCAACCGCCGACCCGCAACGGGAGCACCTTGAGCAGGTCCGGGTCATCATGCGGCCAGTCCTCGCCGGCGTCCGACAGTGGGGTGCCGAGAACAAAGGGCTCGCGAACTTCAATCAGCCCGTCGTCGCCTCCGCCTTCGCATGTTTGAACATGTACGGTCTGCAAGCGTAAAAAAAACTCCCGCGTGCTGAAAGGATCGAACGCCGCACTGGCCAACCCGTCGCGCAACGACTTGAGCAACCCTGGCAATTGCGCCAGCAGATGCCGGCCTGCCTCGGTGTCTTCGTGCAGGCCGACGCTCCAGATCAACTCATCCATGGTGCGCAGCCCGGTCTGCCACTGCACCGAGTGTTCGCCGTGCTTGAGAGCGGCCAGCAACAATACCTGGCTCCAGGTTTGTTGCAGAAATTGCACCACGAACGGCGGCAGGACCTTGCCCAATAGCCGCCGGTTCAGCGCATGCGCCACGCGCTGACGAGCGACCTCGGTACGCAGGCGCCCTTCCTCGACATCACGGGTGTGCTGTTCGAGCAACTCACTGCGCCGCTGCTCTTGATCGATGAAGGTGCTGAATGGCGCCAGTAACTGCGAAAAAATCAGCGGATCTTCGGCAAATTCATTCAACAGGCGCTGGATGACCTGTTCGATACGCAGGTACAGGCTGTCGTTCTGATCGCCGTCGTGCGGGCTGCACCCCATGGCGGCACTGGCGATCTGATTGAGCAAGCGGCGTGCCGGGTGACCGGGGCAACTGAACAGACTCTTGTCGAGCACGGCAACTTTCAGTATCGGGATCTGCAAGCGAGCGATCAGGGCCTTGAAGGCGTGGGGCACACTGCGGTCATTGCGGATGAACTCGAAAAGCAGCGCGACGAGGTTGATCACATCTTCGTCAGCCGCCTCCACCACCCGCGACTTGCCGCTCTTGACGCTGACCCGGGTCAGCAACTGTTCGAGCTGGTTGCGCAGGTCGAAATCGTCCTCGGCGCCAGGCTCCGGTACGTATTGCTGCAAATGCGACAGCAGGCGCAGCAAGTCTCGGCTGGCGATGGGTTGCGGTTGCGCACTGGCTTCAAGGGTTGGCGCTACGCTGCCGCGCACCGCCACCAGCAAGGCTTGCAGGGCGGCAAAGGCTTGCTGGCCGCTTTCGTCACAAGGCGCTTCGGCGGTCGGCGGACGCGCCGGTTGCGGGAGCTCACACGCCGCGCGGCCACCTGCACGACGGGACGGCACGCTCTGGAGTCCGGGCAGGACCCCGGTGGCAACCAGCAGTTGGTTGGCTTCGCCATACAGGTGGTCGGCATCGCTGAGCACGTATTTCTCGAAGAGCTTGAGCATGATCAGCTTGACCCGGATCTCCACCCCCAGGCTGCGGCCCGCCTGCAAAAAAAACTGGCAAAGCCGTGCAGGGCCCAGAGGGTTCTCATGATCGGTCATGGGCCTGCCCAACACTTCACTCAGGCGCGCGCTCAGTTGCCCGAGCGCCAAGCCATCACGGTGGCGTACCCGACCGAGCATTGCCTCCAGTGCCACGGCCTTTTCCCGGTCATCGGCCCGGATAGCGCCGGCCACCTCATAGGACACCACAGGCACCGGGTGCAACGCACCGCTATCGGCCTGGCTCAGGTTGGCGAAGGCGGCATACAGTTGCTCCATGAACACGCGCTCGAAGTTCTTGCGCTTGAGGCGCAGGTCGCGCATGGCCTGAAAGAAAATATGCTGGTCAACCGTGCTGCGGGCCTTGTCGGCCATTTCAAACAGGGTGTCGTCGGCGTTATCGAACAGTTCCTGCAACCCCTGTTGCAACTGTTGCGCCGCTTTGTCACGCACCTGCAGCACCACCACCGGCAGACGTGCGAGCGGCGATGGCGTGGCCTGTGCCTGCTTGATAGGCACCACCTTCCCGTCATTGTGCATCCTGGCCTCCTGAAACGGCGGGTGTTGAGATGGGCAGGAACGGGGCCTGACCCGCTGGGCATTGCAAATACCCGATCACCATCAGGACGTCAAAGCTATGACGCCAATTGCAAGGCGCGAGATTATCGGCAAATCATGGACATTGCGCCAGTAAACTCTGCCCGGCGCGGTAAATGAGTGACGCGTCTGGGTTCCAGTTCACACAGCCCCTATAATCGCGGCACTTAGTCTGTGGAGCCTGTTATGCCGAACCTGCGTCTTGCCGACCTCGCCGCCGAAATAGAAGCCAACGTGCGCCGCGCACTCCTGGAAGACATCGGCAGTGGTGATATCACCGCACAGTTGATCCCGGCCGAACGGCTGGCCAAGGCCACGATCATTACCCGCGATGCGGCCGTGATTGCCGGGACCGCCTGGGTGGATACGGTCTTCCGCCAACTGGACCCCCGCGTCGCCGTGCATTGGCAGGTGGCCGACGGTGAGCGCGTCAGCCCCAACCAGCCGCTGTTTCACCTTGAAGGGCCGGCGCGCTCGCTGCTCACCGGTGAACGCAGTGCGCTGAATTTCCTGCAGATGCTGTCAGGTGTCGCCACCCGCGCCCGATACCTGGCGGATTTCGTCGCCAGCACCCAGGTCAAGCTGCTGGACACGCGCAAGACGTTGCCGGGCCTGCGTCTGGCGCAGAAGTACGCGGTGACCTGCGGCGGTTGCCACAATCATCGCATCGGGCTGTATGACGCCTTCCTGATCAAGGAAAACCATATCGCCGCGTGCGGGGGCATTGCCCAGGCCATCAACGCGGCCCACAAAATCGCCCCCGGCAAGCCGGTGGAGATCGAAGTGGAAAGCCTGCAGGAGTTACGCGAAGCACTGGCGGCGGGTGCCGACATCATCATGCTCGATGAACTGAGCCTGGACGACATGCGCGAAGCCGTGCGGCTGAACGCGGGCAAGGCCAGGTTGGAAGCCAGCGGCGGGATCAATGAAAGCACGCTGCTGCCCATTGCCGAGACCGGCGTGGACTACATCTCCATCGGTGCGATGACCAAGGATGTGAAGGCTGTGGATTTGTCGATGCGGCTCAGTATCTAAAGAGCCTAGGCAGTAGGAGCGAGCTTGCTCGCGAAAAACTCAACGGCGCCGCGTGCACTCGGATGTCACGCGTTATCGTTAACGTTTTTCGCGAGCAAGCTCGCTCCTACCGGCAGCGTTTAGACTACGAGATTATTCATCTCGCAGTACTCGTCCCATTCGACCCCCAGCACTTCGGCGGCCTCCTTGTGCAAGGCCAGGCGTGCGGCTTCGAATTCTTCCGGTGCGCAGGTGTACTTGAGGGTCAGTTCCCAAGGCTGGAGATTCTGGCTCTCCGCCTCGTCCTCGAATGCCCACTGAATCTGATCACGCTGGTCGTCAGCGCTCAGGTCCTTGATCTCGTCTTTGAGCTGCGGCGTTGCCTCGAGGTATTTGTCGAGGGCTGCTTGGTGCCGAACTTCCTGGGTCATCTCAGTCGTGGTCATGTCGTTCTCTTAGATCGAGGAATGGGGATGCATCTGGGTCATCAAGGTTGCGCAGATACGAAAGAGCAGGCGCGAATGCCGGCTCGTCTGGCCTTCAGAACCATTCTGGGATCATCTGAAAACTGTGCCTTTGAAACAGGCCTTTTGAAACGGGCCCTTGAAACATGCCAGTGAAACAGTGTTGCCTTGGTGCCCGAGACAGGAATCGAACCTGCGACCTTCGCGTTACGAGTGCGCTGCTCTACCGGCTGAGCTACACGGGCGGTGGGCTAAAGCTAGCACCGCATTGGGCATGCGGCAACCGGCTCGCTCACCACCCGCCAGACGTCATGCGCCGTTGGCGCCACAACCCTTGGCGACATATTGCGCCTCGGCCGTGGTTGCACAGGTCCAGCCGCTGGTGGCGCTGCGCGTCAAGGTGATGGTCTTGCCCAGTACGGGCGCAGGCGCATCAAGGATTTCACAGCTGATGGAGCCGCTGCCCGTGGCGACATCTCCTGTCACATCGACCTTGCAATTGGCGGTGGGGCTCTTGCCGCCAATCAACGGCAGCGTGGGTACGGTGCCCTGGTTAATCACATCTTCGTAGCCGGCCTTCAACGCGCTGATTTCGGCCAACCCCGCCGTGAACTTGGCCTTGGCCTGGTGCTTGGTGTACATGGGCAAGCCAATCGTGGCCAAAATGCCGATGATTGCCACGACGATCAACAACTCGATCAAGGTAAAGCCTTTCTGATGCATCGCTCTCACTCTCCAGAATAGAACCATGACAAGGCGCATCCTGCGCCCCGTATTGTGCAGCGGCGCCAGTGTACTCATCCCTGCGCGGCCAATCGCATACCAGAAGCACAATCTGACATTTTATCGGCCAACGCCAGCCTGCCTGTATCCGCCCGCTGGCTAAGCTGTAAATTCTTAATCTGCATGTGCGAACGCGACATGAACGACACCTCGACGATCTACGCCTGGCAGGGCATCAACCGCAACGGCCGCAGGGTGTGCGGGAAAATCTCGGGGCATGACCCCGCGTGGGTCAAGGCACGACTGCGCCAGCAAGGAATCTGCCCCGAACATGTGCGCAAGCGGTCGTCAGGCCTGCCACGCCTGGCGGCGCCGATACTGCCGGCTGAAATCGCCCTTTTCACCCGCCAACTGGCGACGCTGTTGAAGGCCGGTATCCCGCTGTTGCAAGCCTTCGACATTATCGGCGAGGGCGTCGAAAACCGCACACTGCGCGAGCTGGTCAAGGGTATGAAGCAACACGTCGCCGCTGGTAACAGCCTGACCGGTACGTTGCGCCAGTACCCGCGTTATTTCGATGACCTGTACTGCCACCTGATTGCCGCCGGCGAACAGGCCGGAGCCCTGGAAACGCTGCTGGAGCGCGTGGCCATTCATCTGGAAAAAAGCCAACGGCTCAAGACCAGAATCAAGAAAGCCATGACCTACCCGCTTGCCGTGCTGGTGGTGGCCGGCCTCGTCAGCGCCGTGCTGTTGATACAGGTGGTGCCGCAGTTCCAGCACCTGTTTGCCGGAGTCGACAGCCAATTGCCCGGCTTCACCCTGGGGGTCATCGCCCTCTCCGACTTTCTGCAACAGGCCTGGTGGATACTGGCGCTGGGCCTGGGCACGCTCATCGGCGGGCTGCGCCACGCCTACCGTAGTTCTGCGCGTTTTCGCTACCGGCTGGAGGCGGGTTTGTTGAAAGTCCCCCTGGCAGGCAAACTGTTGAACAAAGCTGCCGTCGCCCGCTACGCCCGTACGCTTGCAACCACCTTTGCGGCAGGTGTTCCCCTGGTGCAGGCGCTCGGCTCAGTGGCCGGCGCCGTCGGCAATGGCCCTTTCAAACAGGCAATCGAACATATGCGCCACGATGTATCCACAGGCATGCAGTTGAATCAGTCCATGGCCGCCAGCGGCCTGTTTCCAGGCATGGCGATCCAGATGACGGCCATCGGCGAAGAGTCCGGCACCCTGGACCACATGCTGGAAAGGGTCGCAAACCATTACGAGGCCGACGTAGAGAGCCTCGTCGATAACCTCACAAGCTTGATGGAACCGCTGATCATGGTGGTACTGGGGAGCATCGTCGGCGCGTTGGTGATTGCGATGTACCTGCCGGTGTTTCAACTGGGTTCGACATTTTGAGCGCGTTGTCGGGCGAGCAGCCCTGGGCGTTTGTCGGCATGGCGCTGGTGCTGGGGCTGATCGTTGGCAGCTTTCTCAATGTGCTGGTGTGGCGCCTGCCCAAGATGCTCGAGCGTGAATGGCGCGCCCAGGCCCGTGAGATCCTCGGCCTGCCCGACGCGCCTGCGGGGCCGGTTTATAACCTGATGCGCCCGAATTCCTGCTGTCCACACTGCGACCAGCCGATTCGCCCCTGGGAGAATATCCCCCTGCTCAGCTACCTGATGCTCAAGGGCCGCTGCAGCCATTGCCGTGCATCCATCAGCGCACGCTATCCGCTCACCGAACTGGCCTGTGCGCTGATATCCGCCACCGTAGCCTGGCACTTCGGCTTTGGCTGGCAGGCGGGCACGGTGATGCTGCTGAGTTGGGGGTTGCTGGGCATGAGCCTGATCGATGTAGATCACCAACTGCTGCCGGATGCCCTCGTGCTGCCGCTGCTATGGCTGGGGCTTATCCTTAACAGTCTGGGCCTGTTCGCAACATTGCCCGATGCGTTATGGGGCGCGGTGCTGGGCTACATGAGCCTGTGGAGCGTGTTCTGGCTGTTCAAGCTGGTGACCGGCAAGGATGGCATGGGCCATGGCGACTTCAAGCTATTGGCGCTGTTCGGTGCCTGGGGCGGCTGGCAGATACTGCCGATGACACTGCTGATGGCGTCACTGCTCGGCGTGTTTGCCGGGTTGCTGCTGATGCGCTGGCGCAAGACGCACGTGTCGGCACCCATGCCATTTGGACCCTGCCTGGCAATTGCCGGCTGGATTGCATTGCTCTGGGGTGGTCAAATAAGCGACTTCTATCTGCAGTCTGTCGGTTTCACATGACCACTCCTGTTGCAACACCCTGGATTCTCGGCCTCACAGGCGGTATCGGCAGCGGTAAAAGCGCTGCGGCCGAGCACTTCACCACGCTGGGTGTCGACCTGGTCGATGCCGATCATGCCGCCCGCTGGGTGGTCGAGCCCGGCCGGCCGGCGCTGGCGCGCATAGCCGAGCATTTCGGCAGCGCTGTGCTGCAGGCGGACGGCCAACTGGACCGCGCCGCGTTGCGCACATTGATTTTTGAAGTACCCGAAGAACGTCGCTGGCTCGAGGGCCTGTTGCACCCGCTGATCGCTGACGAGATTCGCGATCACCTGGCACGCGCCCGGTCGCCCTACGCGATCCTGGTGTCACCGCTGCTGATCGAGTCCGGCCAATACCGCATGACCCAGCGCATCCTGGTGATCGACGTGCCGCAATCCCTGCAGATTCAGCGTACCCTGCAGCGCGACGGCATCAGCGAGCAACAGGTGCAGGCGATTCTCAAGGCCCAGTCGAGCCGCGAAGACCGCCTGAACCATGCCGATGACGTACTGGTCAATGACCAGGACCTTGCCTGGCTGCACGGTGAGGTCGAGCGACTGCACCACTTTTACCTTACTTTGCGTGGAGGCCGATCATGAGCCAACCCTTGACCGTCGATTGCCCAACCTGCGGTGCCCCCGTGGAATGGAAACCCGACAACCTCAACCGGCCGTTCTGCTCGGACCGTTGCAAACTCATCGACCTGGGTGCCTGGGCCGCTGAAGAACACAAGATCCCGGTAGCCCCGGACGCCGAAGACGAGTTGTTTTCCGAAGACCTGCCGCCGCGCCACTAAGGCCGCATAAAGGCATATTCCTGCTGGTCGTCGAGGTTTTCCGCAAGGTATTGCAACTCGTCGGCCAAGTCTTCAAAGCTGCGAACGCCCTTGCTCTGCTGCACCACCGCGCTGAGCATGGCGCGCAGGGTCAGGCCTGGATCAAAACCGATTTCCTGCGCGGCATCCTGGCTTCTGCGCAGTTCCTGCCGTGCCCATTCGTACACACTCATGATTGGTGCTCCTGAAATTTCGCAGAGCATGGGCCTGTGCGCTCGGCACCTTTTTGATCTGGATCAACGCGCTGAATCGTCATCCTTCCACGGCGCCGAGAGGTAGCGGGTGCGGTTGAAAGTCTCAAGCCATTCCGGGCAAAACACCACCAGGGCACTGATCACCATGCCGTTGATAAACGCTTCGGGAAAGATGATCAGCCACAGGTAGCCGACGAAATCCTCCAGCCATTGCGGCATTTCAAATCGACCATCGAACCACAGCAACCCCAGGCCGACCAACAGGCAAAGCAACGCCGACAGCGCCGCAGCGAAAAAACCGGAACAGAAGATATACACGAAGGGGTTTCGCGGTTGCGCCCGCTCCACGAGTCGCGCGCAAAGCTCAGTGATGAGTACCGGAAGGCCAATCAACAACAGGCCATTGACGCCGACAGCGGCGAGGTCCTGACGCCCCAGCCATACCAACCCCAACTGCGCGGCCACCCCACCGACGATTGCGAGCGGCCAATCCAGCAACAGGGTCACCGCGGTCATGCCAATAAAGTGGTACGACACCCCCGTATCGAAATCCCGCCGCACCAGCCACAACATGAACAGCGCGAACACCGTGCCGAACAGCAAATGCTGGCGACGTCGGTCGGCAAACAGTTCGACCCAGGGCGCACGCACAATCGCCCAGATCACCAGCGGGGCATACAACAACCAGCCGATGCCGAGCGTTTGCGGCGCCAGCACCGTCGAGGCGATCACCGTTTCACCTGCCTCAGCGCCTCGCGACCTTTCATGGGCCTGGCTGCGTCGATCCTGCGCATAAACGTCTTGTGTCCAGAGTCATTGCCGGATAGTCAGTCTACATCGCCAACGTTCGGGTTGCCGAGTAAACCGTTTAGAAGCTGGCACGGAAAAAACAGGCACTGCATTGCGCTGTTGATCGATAGAGAAACTAATACCAGCCGTAGTATTACTGCATTGCAGCCGCTGCCCCCTTCAAATAAAACCTTGAGGTCTTTTAAACCAATCGAAGGAGCAGGAAAACAAGGCCTCTTGTGAGTACTGGGCGCATCTATGACAGACAGCATTACTTACCCGCTTTTGATCGATAAACACGTGCTAGCGAGTGACCGCGGCGCACCGAAACTTGATGCGACTTTAAAAAACACACTGATGAGACGAACACCGGTACGCACCTCGCTCATTTATATCAACGCGGCATTGATTATTGCACTCGCCATGACCGCACTGCTGCTCGAAGAAAATGGCGCGGTTGATCTGCCCTGGTACGCCAAAGCCTTAAGCATGATCATCCTGGGATTGGTTTACGCTCACTTTACCGAGCTTCAACATGAACTGCTGCATGGGCACGCCTTTAAATCACAACAATTGAACCGGGGATTAGGATTTATCTGTGGCCTGTTCATGCTCAACTCTTTTTCCCACTATAAATATCATCATCTTCGCCATCACCGGCATCTGGGCACTCCACAAAACAGTGAGTTTTTTAATTACCCGGAAAAAGGCATGGACAGCCCTTGGAAGTTGGCAAGTGCCGCCATCAATCCAGGCAGATTCATGCGCGTGGGCGCGCTCATGTTTAAAAGCATCACCGGAGCAACACTGCAGGATATAGAAGACAGCAAAGCGCAAAAGCAGACGAGACAGGAATATTGTGCGTATTTGTTCATCGTCGCTGCGGCGGTCGCTTTCACTTTATTGACCGGCTCATGGTTTTTGGTACTGGCCTGGCTCATCCCAATGGTGCTGATCGCCGAGCCCGCCCACTACCTGATCGAACTACCGGAGCACTTCGGCCTGGATGCCTACACCGAACCGAACTTCAACAGGAACACCCGAAGCATCGAGGCATCCTGGCTGGCCCGTTGGTATACAAACGCAAACAACCTGCACACCGCCCACCACAGTCTGGCGAGCGTACCCATGGGGCGTTGCCAGACGCTACATGACTGCTCTCGTGCCAGCATGGAGGTGATCGAGCCGGATTATTGGACGTTTTATCGCAAGGTCATGTCCGGCGAGCTCAAGCCATTCAACCGCGCCGGTCAATGACCGTCCGCCCTGGCTGACGGCGTTGCTTCAAGCACAGGTTATTTTCGATATCCGAAGACATAGATCATCCCTGCGCTCGCCAGGATTACGCCGACGACTTCAAGTGTGCTGGGCACTTCGCAAAGGACGAAGATTCCCAGCACACTGGCGATGCACGGGACGAGCCCACCGAAAATGGAGCCGCGTGTCGCCCCCAGTACGGTCACCGCCTTGGTATAGAACAGCAGCGCGACAATGGCGGCAAACACGCCTTGAAACAGTCCCTGGAACACGATTTCGGACAACGGAGCAGCAAGAATGCCCGGTGTTCCCCAAAGAACATACAGAGGCAGGTACAGCAGCATGGATACTACGGATACCAGCGCTGTCGCCTGAAAGGCATCGACATCCCACGCGCGCGAAGCAATGGTATAAACCCCCCATAACGCGCCGGCTGCAATAAACAACAGATCCCCCAGCCAGACCTGCCCTCCACTGTCCGTCATACTCCCCCAGCCCGAGAGCATTGCCCCCGCCATGACCACCAGAATTCCGATGAGAACGGCTTTCGCTGGGCGGTCGCGCAGTATGAACCAGCCTCCGAGGGTGGAAACTGCAATCATCGCACTGGGAATAAGCACACCTGCATGTCCGGCGGGCGCATAAGCCAGTCCGATGATGCCAAGCAGTACGTGGGGAATACCCTGGCCCACCGTAAGAACCAGCGTCTTCGGCAAACCGAGGGTTCCGGTTCCTTTCTTCAGGACAAAAGGCAGCAGGATCAGCCCGGCCACCATGAAACGCAGGGCGGCTATGTCATAAGCCGACAGCGTTTTTTGCACACCAAAACGGGAAAGGACAGGCCAGGCGCCCCAGATGAGCGCTGACAGGAGCCCAAAGCAGACGGCGACGTAAAGTGTTTTTCGATCGACTGCATGCACGCTGCTCATGGCCTGTCCTTTCTCACTCACGCTGACTTTATGGAACGATCGGGTGCTGCGCTTTCAACCACATGCAGACCGTGGGTGAAATTCGAAAAGCGGTAAGGGTTCATCGGGTCATCACATCCGGCTTCAATCAGAATGCGTTGGCCCAGTCCGAGCGCCTGCGCCTGGTCGATCAAGACTTCAGTCATGATCTGATCCGCCAACGAAACGCCGGTGCTGTCGAAAATGGTTGGCTTCATCTGGTAATGCGCATAGTCCTGCGGCGCTTTGACGATCCTGTGTAATTCAGGACCGATGCAACCGTATTCCTCTTCAGTCAATTGCTGACACTCACCCTCGTTCAACGCCTGTTCCAGATAATCAGGCACCAGGAACGAGCTTTTCAGCAATTGCGTCGATAGCTCATATTTTCTGGGTGTGTCGGCCCCTACGGCATTGATATGCACATGCGGCTTCATGCCGCCCGCGTGGACAACCGGCCCGGCATCAAGCCCGATGGAGGTCGCCACGCAAATGATGTCGGACTCGGCCAGAACCCTTTCCTTGGAAACAATGGTCGGGGTGATGCCCAAGGCGGCGACGCGCTTGGCGAACGTAGCCTCTACGTTCGGATCTATGTCGTGTACCAAGACCGCATCAAAATCATAGATTCGACTCAGCGCATGGGCCTGGGTCACGGCCATGGCGCCTGCGCCAATCAGCCCCAGAGTTTTACTTTCAGGGTGAGCCAGCAATTTTGACGCAACGGCCGATGACGCACCCGTCCGCACCGCTGTCGCGAATACGCCGTCAACTACAGCGATAAGGTGACCGTCCCTGACGTCGTATAAGGAGTTGGTCGCCATGACCGTCGGCATGCCACGATTGAAGGGATTGCCCGGGTGGTAGCCAACCACTTTGAGCGCAACGTTCTTATCGCGTCGGTAAGCAGGCATGAATTCAATCAGGCCCATTTCCGGCGTTTCATAGACAAACCCGGTACGCGGCTGGATCTCCACTTCACCATTGCCAAAAAGCGTAAGCGCCTGACGTAACCTGGCAATCGTTTCGTCCATTAAGGTGTCGAGGCCGACTGCGGCGGCGATTTGACCGATATTTTCCTCCGAGAGGATAATGGTTGCTCGTTGTGCCACGGTGTCGCTCCTATAGGTTTGGAAAGTTGATTCAGAATCAGGCGGGCGCCAAATGCTGTTTATTTATTGATTCGACGAAACCGCCGAACGTTATTTTTAAATAGAGGAATGTGCGTGTACGGCATGAATACCCGCACACTGTTGACACAATTTGCTTCGGGCGATCACGGAGATGAGTCAAAGGCTATTTAATCAAGCCTACGTCTGTTTCAAAAAATACGAGACTCTTGGAACAGAGTCGATGGAGTATTTCTTCAGGGGGTATTAGATTTACTAAAGGGCAAACAGCAGCGAACCGGGTGGCTAATAGTCTGCGCTGCGGCCCAAGTTTTACAAGCTTCTTAGCGAACCGGCGAGTGAATGGGTCAACCAGGCTTCAAACTTTTCCAGTGCCTGCATTTTCTGAGAGTACTCAGGTTTCAGAAAGGTATAGCAATTATCGCCGGAAAAGCGAGTGCCCAAGACTTTTTCCAACTGACCGCTGCGTAACTCATGTTCGACCAGGATGGATTCTATTAACGCCAATCCTTGTCCATGAATGGCCGCCGTTAACGCCATATGCCCCTCGGTAAAGATCAACGCAGTCTTGCTGAGGTCCAGGGATAAACCTAGCTCACTGAAGACGCCCCTCCAGCTTTTATGAAGTTTCCTGTGGTCTTCAGTTTTTGATTCGTAACTGATTAACTTGTGATCATACAGATCGGCGTAATGATTGATCGCCGGTGATTTATTTATATAGGCAGGGCTTCCAACAATAATAATATCCGAACAGCCGAGCACCGTGCTGTTGGGTGGAGGATTCTCACCTTTGCCGAACCTGATGGACGCATCGATACCATCGCTGCGAAAACTCCTCACTTCGCAAGACGCATCAATCACAACATTGAGATCCACATGTTGTTCGTAAAACTTGTTTAAATTTGGAATGAGCCACTTAACGGCAAATGAAGGCGGGGCGGAGATAGAAAGAGTGGTCCTTTGAGTCCCGATAATTTCTTCGGCGACAGCGGCCAATTCGCCCAGTGCTTTCTGCGCAACGCCAGCGAGCCGCTGTCCGGCGTCAGTCAGCGTCAGGCCCTTGGCATCCCTAATGAACAGTGGGCAGTTTACGTAGTTTTCAAGGTTCTTGATCTGCTGGCTGGCGGCCCCTTGAGTGACGCATAGCTCCACTGCGGCCTTAGTTACACTTAAATGCCGGGAGACTGCTTCAAACGCTTTTACAGCATTAAGTGGCGGGGTCTTCATGGGGCGCTTCTTATCTATCCATAGAAAATTCACTGTTTCGACTCTAACCCAAGCCGCCTGTGTTGCCTAGACTTACCCAAATTCACTTGATAGCAAACGCCTGGACGCCGTTATGCGATATTCGTGGCAGTCTTTTATCTCTCATGCAACTTCGCGCACTGTTTAAGTGCATGATGTAGCGCCTGAATACTTGCGCCAATGCGCCGCACCATCGCCGCGCAGCTGGGACATCGCCTCCCAGACGTCTCCAGTGTCGTAGCGAGTCTTCCTGCGGTCATCATTTGAACGCTAAGCTAGGCAGATGGACGACTCAGATTATTTGCGCTTGCTCACCGTAGCAGCCGAACAAGCCAACGCATTCCTGTCCAATGCCCGCAAATGGGAGCGTGAGCGTTGGGTCTGCCAGCGCCTGCTGCAAGGCTTGAACGTGCCCTATCGCGCCGAAGAGTTCCACGCCGCAGGCACCGAGCCGCCGGACGTGCTGTTTCGCGACGCCAGTTTTGAAGTGTTCTTTGTATTGGACGAAGGCCGCCGCCTGAACGACGAATGGCGCGACGAATTGCTGCGCAGGCGCAGCGCTTTCTCCTTAAGCCAACTGGTGCGTCGCGAAGCCAAGCCAAGACGCATTCCCGCCCATGAGTTCCTGTTGCGCCTGGCACCGACACTGCGCAAGAAAGCGCACAACTACAAGGAACGCGGCATGGACCTGGGGGAGCTGGACCTCATCGCCTTCGCCAGCCTCAAGCGCGAAGTGCTGGACCTCAACAGCCACTTTCCGCCGCCCACCGAATATCTGCGCCAGGGCTGGCGCTCCCTGTCACTGGTGGGGCCGACCTTTGCGCGGGTGCTGTTCGCTCATCCGGACGCGCCGGATTTCTTGCGCAACAACCTGGGCCGCAGCATAGTGTTCGATGTGGGCATCAGCCTTTGATCCACAGGCTGTAACGTGACGCCCTTTTGCAACGTCTACCTGACGAGGCCTTTATGAGCAGCCGCCTGAAACCCGATGACCAACAGCATGTCGAAGAGTACCTGCAACTCTCCCAGCACAGAGTCGAGCGCAAGCCTTTCAGGCCGTGGCTGCTCCTTGGTGTGGTGCTGGTGGTGGTGATCGGGCTCGGTTTGCTGAGCCGCCTTTTGAGTTACCTGACGCTATGAGCTGCCTGGCGCTCGCGGGGGTAACTGCTCCGATTTCTTTTAGCCTTGCGAGATATCCCCATGACCCATCGTATTATTGTCGTCGGCGGCGGTGCCGGCGGCCTGGAGCTAGTGACCCGCCTGGGTAAGACCCTGGGCAAACGCGGCAAAGCCAGCATCACGCTGGTGGACGCCAACCTGACGCATATCTGGAAGCCGTTGCTGCACGAAGTGGCGGCCGGCTCGCTGAACTCTTCGGAAGACGAACTCAATTACGTCGCCCAGGCAAAATGGAACCACTTCGAGTTTCAACTGGGGCGTATGAGCGGGCTTGACCGCGAACAAAAGAAAATCCAACTGGCCGCCACCCTCGACGAAGAAGGCCGGGAACTGGTGCCTGCGCGCGTCCTCGGCTACGACAGCCTGGTCATTGCAGTGGGCAGCACCACGAACGATTTCGGCACCGAGGGCGCCGCGCAACATTGCCTGTTCCTCGACACCCGTAAACAGGCCGAGCGCTTTCATCAGCAGTTGCTCAACCATTACCTGCGCGCCCACGCCGGGCAGACCGACACGGTCGAACAAATCAGCGTCGCCATCGTCGGCGCCGGCGCCACCGGTGTTGAACTGGCCGCCGAACTGCATAACGCCGCCCATGAGCTGGCGGCGTATGGCCTGGACCGCATCAAGCCGGAAAACATGCACATCACCCTGATCGAAGCCGGCCCACGGGTATTGCCCGCGCTGCCGGAGCGGATTGGCGGGCCGGTGCACAAGACTCTGGAGAAACTCGGAGTGACCGTGCTGACCAACTCGGCCGTCAGCGAAGTGACCGCCGACGCGCTGATCACCAGCAGCGGCCAGGTGATCCCGGCCAGCCTCAAAGTCTGGGCTGCCGGGATCCGCGCACCGGTTTTTCTCAAGGACATCGATGGCCTGGAGACTAACCGCATCAACCAGCTGCAGGTGTTGCCGACGCTGCAGACCACCCGCGACGAAAACATCTTTGCCTTTGGCGATTGCGCCGCCTGCCCGCAACCAGGCACCGACCGCAATGTGCCGCCACGCGCGCAAGCCGCTCACCAACAGGCTTCATTGCTCGCCAAGTCGCTGAAGCTGCGGATTGAAGGCAAGGAGCTGCCGACTTACACATACACCGACTACGGCTCGCTGATCTCGCTGTCGCGCTTTTCCGCCGTGGGTAACTTGATGGGTAACCTGACCGGCAGTGTGATGCTGGAGGGCTGGCTGGCGCGGATGTTCTACGTGTCGCTGTACCGTATGCACCAGATGGCGCTGTATGGCTTTTTCCGCACGGCGATGCTGATGCTGGGCAGCAAGATCGGACGCGGGACTGAGCCGCGCCTGAAACTGCACTGACAAGATAAAACAATGGGGTAGGAGCGAGCTTGCTCGCGAAAAACGTCAACGATAACGCGTGTTTCCTGAATGAACGCGGTGCCTGTGAGTTTTTCGCGAGCAAGCTCGCTCCTACAGACGGCGGTGAAGCCCCACCTACCTTGCAGAGTCGCCATCTGAACCAGCCTCTGACAAGACGCGCCTGGTTATGTAAGGCTTTTTTCGAAGTAAACGCGATCGAAACCATACTCCGTGCGCTCAGCTACTTTCACATAACCAAGCTTGGGGTATATCGAAAGGTTGTCTGCCATCTTCGCGTTGGTATAGAGATGAACGGCGTTCACACCGCGCGCGCTGGCGGTTTTTTCACAAAAGCTGATCAGCGCCCTCCCAACCCCCCGCCCGGCTGCGCTCGGGAGGACTGCCACGTTTTCCAATAGGCAATATCCGTCCTTGACGTAGAACACAATAAAGCCCTGAAATCTGGCTTGATCGTCAAGCGCAACATAGACCACTCCGGCCGCTATCTGCGTGATGAAATCGGCGATCATCGGGGCTGGCTTGCGACCGATCACGGGCACATAACGCGCGTAGGCTTGTTCAGCGCAATGTCTGATCTCGAACTCATCACTTGCTTCGGCTAACCGGATCATATCGCTGTCCTTAAGGCGCTCTATACCGCCAAGCTGTCATCTGCAACTTCCCATCCTGAATGCTTCCCCTCAAAACACTGGACGCTTTGAAAAAGAATTACGCAGCCCATCACTCCATTGGCGCACACGTTATGGCTCGCCTAACTGAACAATCGTTTTACCAAAATTACGTCCCTTGAGTTGGTCAATCAAGGCGTGCGGCGCTGTATGCAACCCATGGGTAATCTGCTCGCGATAACTCGCAGCAGCAACCACTACGGTTTCACCGGGATTGGGCTTGCCAATGTTGCGCAAACCCGCATAGGCCGTGAAACCTGTCATTCCCAGTACGCCCAATGCGGTGGAAGGCGGTGCCAGGTCTGGATCAAGTTGACGCAGGTCGCTGCCATCTGAAATGGCAAAGCGTTTCCACCCGGAAAAAGCCAATACCCACGCACCGACTGGCCAATCAGGATGATGGGACTCCCTCACCCGGGACACCGTGGCGCCGACGATGACCTGGTCGATCTCGATAGGCTCGTTATAGGATTTTTCCGCCCTCATCCACCAGCGCATATAGGGGTCAATGGAGAGGTAAATGGTCTCCAGCAGAACTTCGCGCTCGCCTGGTATGGGTACTGCGACATCTTCAAGGCGAAGATCGGATGGCTTCAGGTCCCCATCCGGGCGCGCCGCCAGCACGACCTGCTGATTCGATAGCGTTGTCATTACATTTCTCCCGCTCAGGTTGACCAAATGATCCGGTGGGCAGCTTTCGCCGCACTCACATACAAAGTGTATGTAATTAATGTATTAACATACGCACTGCATGTCAATGCACCCGTGATTGATAAGGAGAGCCTGATGGCGCGACAAAAACGTGCGGATATGATTGCGTCAACACGCAGCAAGTTGATCGCTGCAGCCCGCAAAGCCTTTGCAGAAAAGGGCTACGCCGAGACCGCCATGGAGGATCTGACAGCGGATGCCGAACTGACACGCGGTGCGCTCTACCACCACTTCGGCGGTAAGAAAGGCCTGCTGGAAGCCGTTATTGCCCAGATAGACGAAGAGTCCTCTGCGCACCTGCGTGCAGTTGTAGAACAGGCCAGTACGCCTTGGGAGGGGTTCGTCGAGGAAAGTGTCGAATGGATCAAGCTGGCACTTAACCCGGAAATTCAACGTATCGTTCTGCTGGATGGCCCTGCGGTCCTTGGCGATCCGGCGCGGACGGCCAGCCAGAGCGCCTGCCTGGCCAGCACTATGCGTAGCATTCAAGCGTTGATCGACCAGAACGTGGTCAAACCGGTAGATGCACAGGCCACTGCCTATCTGGTCAATGGTGCAGCGTTGAATGCTTCTCTGTGGATCGCTGGCGCGGCGGATCCACACAAGGCATCGACACAGGCAATCGCCAGCTTTCGTATTTTGCTATCGGGGTTGCTGCGATAGCGTTTGGCGGGCAAGCATCACAGGTAGTTCTTCTGGTGTAATCGGGGGCGGGTCGAATCGTCGCACCGCCCCTCCCACAGTGTTTCAATCGGTCCTGAGTTTCACGCAGGCAAAAAAAATCCCCGTATCTTTCGATACGAGGATTTTTAATATGGTCGGGGTAGGGGGATTCGAACTCCCGACATCCTGCTCCCAAAGCAGGCGCGCTACCGGACTGCGCTATACCCCGGTTTGAAATTGGCTCCGTGACCAGGACTCGAACCTGGGACCCAATGATTAACAGTCATTTGCTCTACCGACTGAGCTATCACGGAACTATATATTTCAAAGTACAACATATTTCAAACTACAACATTTACCGCTGTGTAGCTTCTCTTCGACCCTGTCCGTATCGCTACGTTAGCGTCTCTGAGGCGCGCTATTCTACAATCTTAAAAACCCCTGTCAACCCTTTAAATTGCTTTTAAGACAATGATTTGCGCTTCTTTCTGATTTCTTCTTGGGGAGAAGAAACCCGTGGGCTGACGTTGCTGCGGGGCGCACTTTACAAGCCTTTGCCTTACAGTTCAACGCCCTATCGAAAAAAAAGGCCCCGCAATGCGGGGCCTCCTCTTATCGCACTGGCCGCAGGGCTTAATGGAAGACGATTTCGTCGTTCTCCACCGTCGCCTCGACGCTGGTGCCCGGCATAAAGCTGCCCGACAGGATCAGCTGTGCCAGCGGGTTCTCGATCCAGCGCTGGATCGCACGCTTCAACGGCCGCGCGCCGTATACCGGGTCGTAACCCACCGCAATCAGCTTGTCCAACGCCTCGCTGCTCAGCTCCAGGGCCAGCTCGCGCTCGGCCAGACGTGCACGCAGGCGTCCCAACTGGATCTCGGTAATGCCGGCTATCTGATCCCGCGCCAACGGCTCGAAGATCACCACTTCGTCCACCCGGTTGATAAATTCCGGCCGGAAGTGGGTGGTCAGCGCGTCCATGACAGCGGCCCGCTGTGCCTCGCGATCGCCCACCAGCTCCTGGATCTGCGACGAGCCCAGGTTGGAGGTCATTACGATCACCGTGTTGCGAAAATCCACCGTGCGTCCGTGGCTGTCGGTCAGGCGACCATCCTCCAGCACTTGCAACAGGATGTTGAACACATCCGGGTGCGCCTTCTCGACCTCATCCAGCAGGATCACCGAGTAGGGCTTGCGCCGTACGGCTTCGGTCAGGTAACCGCCCTCCTCATAGCCCACGTAGCCTGGTGGGGCGCCGATCAGGCGAGCCACCGAGTGTTTCTCCATGAATTCGGACATGTCGATGCGCACCATGGCCTCTTCGGTATCGAACAGGAATTCAGCCAGGGCTTTGCACAGCTCGGTCTTACCCACGCCGGTAGGCCCAAGGAACATGAACGAACCACTCGGGCGATTCGGGTCGGACAACCCGGCGCGGGAACGCCGCACCGCGTTGGACACCGCCACCACCGCCTCTTCCTGACCGATCACGCGCTGATGCAGCAGGCTTTCCATCTTCAGCAGCTTATCGCGTTCGCCTTCAAGCATCTTCGACACCGGAATACCGGTCCACTTGGAGACCACCTCGGCAATTTCTTCCTCGGTCACCTTGCTGCGCAACAGCTGGTTCTCGCTGTGGCCATGCTGGTCAACCATCTGCAGGCTGCGTTCCAGGTCCGGGATCACCCCGTACTGCAACTCGGCCATGCGGTTCAGGTCGCCTTTACGGCGCGCGGCTTCCAGTTCCTGGCGTGATTGCTCGATCTTCTGCTGGATCTGCGCAGAGCCCTGCACCTCGGCTTTCTCCGAGGTCCAGATTTCCTCGAGGTCCGAATACTCGCGTTCCAGGCGCACGATTTCTTCCTGGAGTTTCTCCAGGCGTTTCTTCGCCGCGTCATCCTCTTCTTTTTTCAACGCCTGAGATTCGACCTTCAGTTGAATCAGGCGACGGTCCAGGCGGTCGAGCACTTCCGGCTTGGAATCGATCTCCATACGGATGCGGCTGGCCGCTTCGTCGATCAGGTCGATGGCCTTGTCGGGCAACTGGCGATCAGTGATATAGCGATGGCTCAGCTTGGCCGCCGCAATGATTGCACCGTCGGTAATCGCGACTTTATGGTGAACCTCATAGCGCTCTTTCAGGCCACGCAGGATGGCGATGGTGTCTTCTTCGCTGGGCTCTTCCACCAGGACCTTCTGGAAACGTCGCTCAAGCGCCGCATCCTTTTCTATGTACTGGCGGTACTCGTTAAGCGTGGTCGCACCGACGCAATGCAACTCGCCTCGCGCCAGGGCAGGCTTGAGCATGTTGCCGGCATCCATGGACCCCTCGCCCTTGCCCGCGCCGACCATGGTGTGCAGTTCGTCGATAAACAGAATGATCTGCCCTTCCTGCTTGGACAATTCATTAAGCAGGGATTTCAGGCGCTCTTCGAACTCGCCACGGAACTTGGCGCCGGCGATCAACGAGCCCATGTCCAGGGACAGCAGGCGCTTGCCCTTGAGCCCGTCCGGCACTTCACCATTGATAATGCGCTGGGCCAGGCCCTCGGCGATGGCGGTTTTACCCACGCCAGGCTCACCGATCAGCACCGGGTTGTTCTTGGTGCGACGCTGCAGCACTTGGATAGTGCGACGGATTTCGTCGTCACGGCCGATGACCGGGTCAAGCTTGCCCTCTTCGGCGCGCTTGGTCAGGTCAACGGTATATTTATCCAAGGCCTGGCGCGATTCCTCGTGATTGGGGTCATTCACCGCCTCGCCGCCACGCAGGTTGTTGATGGCGTTTTCCAGGGCTTTCTTGCTTACGCCCTGGCCCAGCAACAACTTGCCGAGCTTGCTGTTGTCGTCCATGGCGGCGAGCAGCACCAGTTCGCTGGAGATGAACTGGTCACCTTTCTGCTGGGCCAGGCGGTCGGCCTGATTCAGCAGCCGCGCCAGGTCCTGCGACATATTCACGTCGCCGGTGGGATTCTGGATTTTCGGCAGTTGGTCGAGCTCTTTGCTCAACTCCTTGCGCAGGCTGTTGACGTCAAAGCCCACCTGCATCAACAAGGGTTTGATAGAACCACCTTGCTGCTCGAGGAGCGCCTGCATCAAGTGCGCCGGTTCAATCGCCGGGTGGTCGAGACCGACGGCCAGGGACTGGGAGTCCGATAAGGCCAACTGCAATTTGCTGGTTAAACGATCAATACGCATTAGTCACCTTCCTTTTGAGCAGGCCGGAGCTATGAACAAACACATCCTGAATGAAGAAACCTGCCAGATACCCCTATAGATGGGGTGGATTCTGCGGGATTCAAGCAGTGGATGGTTGATACAGATCAGGACAGTCTAGCGGTCAAGCCAGACAAGGGAGGCGAATCGGCCCGTACGCGGGCTGCGTCGATAGGAAAAGAAACGCGGGTCGGTCACGGTGCAGTAGCCGCCACCGTAGACAGCGGTGACACCCCGCGCGGCAAGGCGCAGGCGTGCAAGTTGATAGATGTCGGCCATGAACTTGCCGGGATTACGGCTGGGAACAAAGGCTTGGGCAGTTGCCGGCAGTTGCTGCATGAACGCTTCACGCACCTCGGGACCGACTTCAAAGGCCTGCGGGCCGATGGCCGGACCGAGCCAGACCAGAACGTCGGCGGGCTTGCTATCAAGGCTTCCGAAGGTTGCCTCCAGCACCCCTGCCGCCAACCCACGCCAACCGGCATGAGCCGCCGCAACACGGGTGCCCGCTCGATTGCAGAACAATGCAGGCAGGCAATCGGCCGTCATGGCGGTGCAGGCGATGCCCGGTGTGCTGGTCCAACTGCCATCGGCTTCGGCGATCCGGCCCGGATCGGCCTCGACCACCGTGGTGCCGTGGACCTGACGCAACCAGGCCGGCTGGATATCGAACGCTGCGGTAAGGCGACGACGATTTTCGAGGACAGCCTCAAGGCTGTCCTCCACATGGTCGCCCAGGTTGAGGCTGTCGAACGGCGCCACACTGACGCCGCCCGCACGGGTGGTGACGCAGGCTTTGACCTGAGACGGCGCGGGCCAGTCAGGTATCAGCCAGTCACTCATCCGACAAACGCCTCGCGATCCTGCTTGAGCAGCGACAACAGCCAGACCAGATCGTCCGGAAGCGGCGATTCCCAGCTCATACGCTTACCGCTCGTCGGATGATCCAGCTCCAGGAAGCGTGCATGCAGTGCCTGGCGCGGGAACGTTTTGAGCGATTCGACCATGGTCTGGCTGGCCGCTGGCGGAATGCGGAAGCGACCACCGTAGGCCGGATCGCCGACCAACGGGAAGTTGATGTGGGCCATGTGCACGCGGATCTGGTGAGTTCGACCGGTTTCCAGCTTGACCCGCACATGGGTGTGGGAACGGAAACGCTCCAGCACGCGATAGTGGCTGACGGCCTGCTTGCCGCCCTCCATCACCGCCATGCGCTGGCGCTGCTGGCCGTGGCGACCAATGGGTGCATTGATCTTGCCACCGGCCACCACGACGCCGATCACGATGCATTCGTAGATCCGGCTGACGCTGCGACTCTGCAATTGAGTAACAAGTTGCGTCTGCGCCTGAATGGTCTTGGCCACCACCATCAAGCCGGTGGTGTCCTTGTCCAGACGGTGCACGATGCCGCAGCGCGGCACGTTGATGATGTCCGGCACGTGGTGCAACAGGGCATTGAGCAAGGTGCCATCAGCGTGCCCGGCCGCCGGGTGAACCACCAGGCCTGCGGGTTTGTTGATGACCAGGATGTCATCGTCTTCATAGACGATATCCAGCTCGATGTCCTGGGCGACCCATTCTCCCTGGGCTTCCTGCTCGGCAGTCAGCTCAAGAATCGCACCGCCATGCACTGTGTCTCGCGGGCGGATAACCGCTCCATCCACAGTCAGGCGGCCGTCTTTGATCCAGGCGGAAAGGCGCGAGCGCGAGTGCTCAGCGAATAATTGTGCGGCGACTTGATCGAGGCGTTGGCCGCCCAATTCGGACGGCACCTCTGCGCGAAGTTCAATTTTATCGGACATGCTCAGACTAGGCGTGGCACAGCCTTTGGTTTCGGCTGCGCGCTTGTGGTTAAATACGGCGTCTTTTGCCCCGAGGCTTTCAACGGGGCGCTCATCATAACAGGACGGCCCCGCCCAAGACAGCGGCCGTCATAGGGACGCAAGCCGCCATGCAAGTGAAACACCTGCTGCTGATCGCCATCCTCGCCATGACTGCTGCTTGCTCGTCAACCAAGGACGTCGTCGACGAAAACCTGAGCGAAGTCGAGCTTTACCAGCAAGCTCAGACAGACCTGGATAACAATAGCTACACCAGCGCCACAGCTAAGCTCAAGGCACTGGAGTCGCGGTATCCGTTCGGACGCTATGCCGATCAGGCCCAGCTCGAGCTGATCTACGCCAACTATAAGAACGCCGAGCCGGAAGCTGCCAAGTCCGCTGCCGAGCGTTTTATCCGCCTGCATCCGCAGCATCCGAACGTGGACTACGCCTACTACATGAAGGGCCTGACCTCGTTCGACCAGGACGTTGGCCTGCTGGCGCGCTTCCTGCCGCTGGACATGACCAAGCGCGACCCGGGCGCGGCACGCGACTCCTACAACGAGTTCGCCCAGCTGACCAGCCGCTACCCGAACAGCCGCTACTCGCCGGACGCCAAGCAGCGCATGATCTACCTGCGCAACCTGCTGGCTTCCTACGAGATCCACGTGGCCCATTACTACCTGACCCGTCAGGCGTACGTGGCTGCTGCCAACCGTGGCCGCTATGTGGTGGAGAACTTCCAGGAGACCCCTTCCGTGGGTGACGGCCTGGCCGTGATGACCGAGGCTTACCAGCGCTTGCACCTGGATCAGCTGGCGACCACCAGCCTGGAAACCCTGAAGCTCAACTACCCGGACCACCCGAGCCTGAAAGACGGCCAGTTCGTGCCTCAGGTTGACGAAGCCGACAACCGTTCGTGGCTGAGCAAGTACACCCTGGGCCTGATCGAGTCCCGTCCGCCGCTGCCGCCAGGCGAAACACGCGCCAACCAGGACGTGATCAAGCAGTACCAGGACGCCAAGGACGCGATTCCTTCGGACCTCAAGCCGCACGACGAGAACGGCGACGTGATCGAAGAAGAAGAGCCGCAAGCCCTGGGTAACAACCAGGACCGCTCGTGGTTCAGCTACATGACCTTCGGCGTGTTCGACTGACCGTTCGACGCAACGCAAAAAGGGAGCTCTCAGGAGCTCCCTTTTTCATGGGCGAGTATTTATTGCGCTGTGCGCCCATGGCCACCTTGGCTAAACTGGCGCATTCCTTACCGAGAAACTGCCCATCATGCTTCGTCTATTGTTCTGGATCGCCGTCATTGCCGCCGCGGTATGGCTCTGGCGCAAATTCAAAAACCCTGCCGCCAGACAACCGCGCACCGGCGAACCCAATGCCGCCTTGATGGTACGTTGCGCCCATTGCGGCGTGCACGTGCCGCAGGATCGGGCGCTGAGCTCGGGCCAGCAATGGTATTGCACCCAGGCGCATCTGCAGCAGGGGCCGAAGTCTATCCAGCGCTGACTCGACCGGCGGGCGCGTAAGGTGCAGGGTCGATGATCGGCGCATGCCCCAGCAGCAAGTCGGCAAATAGCTGGCAGGACGCCGGGGCAAGCACCAGGCCATTGCGGTAATGCCCGCAATTGAGCCACAAGCCGTTGAAGCCGGGTACCTCGCCGATATACGGGATACCTTCCGGCGAGCCGGGCCGCAACCCCGCCCAGTGCCCCACCACCTCGGCGTCCGCCAGGGCGGGAAGCAGTTCCACCGCCGAGGCCTTGAGACTTTCCAGCGCGCTTATCGTCGGCGTTTTGTCGAATCCCTCATGCTCCAGGGTGCTGCCAATCAAAATATGCCCATCCCGCCGCGGGATCGCATAGCGCCCTTTAGCCAGGACCATGCTCGACAAGAAGTCAGACGCGCATTTGTAGAGGATCATCTGGCCCTTGACCGGCTCAACAGGCAGTGCCAAGCCCAGTTTTCCCAGCAAATCCCCGCTCCAGGCACCCGCTGCGAGCACGACCTGATCACCCGTCATGGCGCCAGCGCTCGTATTCACGCCGACCACGGTGTCGCCCTGCAAAATAAAGCCATCGACTTCGCACTGCTCGTAAATCGTCACATCGGGCAGCGCCGACAACGCCGCCTTGAGGGATTTGACCAGGCGCGGGTTGCGCACATTGGCCACATCGGCCATGAAGATCGCCTGCGAATATCCGCCGCCCAGCGCCGGAACGGCATCATGGGCCGCCGATACGTCCACTTTGCTCAAGGGCCTGCCCTCACGCGCAGCCCAGGCCAGGGCATCGGCTTCGTCATCCAGGTCGAGCCAGTACAAACCTGTGGTGTGAACCTCGGGATCGACGCCGGTCGCAGCGAACAGCCGTTGTGCCAGTTGCGGGTAGAAATCCTGGGACCAATGGGCCAAGGCGGTCACCGCCGGGCTATAGCGCCATGGATACAACGGCGAAACAATCCCGCCGCCAGCCCATGAGGACTCCTGCCCAAGCCCACCGCGCTCCAGCAATATGACGGCCTGCCCCCGGTTCGCCAGGTTGTATGCCGTCAACAAACCAATCACGCCGCCGCCGACAATCACTACTCGCTGTTGCTTAGCCATCATTTGATCCAGCCGATAAAAAGGGAAAAGCGCGCCCGGCGCCCATTCATCCAGCACTCTCATCACTGCCCCCAGCATGCCTTGAGCGGCATTTGCGGCACAGCTCCCGGATTGCTGCGCATACCGGTGCTGGTCAAGCTGAATTGGCCGCAGGCGTCGTCCGCCATGACTGAGTGCGGGGCAGGCGTGGCGAGCAAGACAAAATCATGAGGGTTCAATACGGCGCTGATTCTATAGTGATCATTGCCTGTACTGACGCCGCCTGCATCAATAAAAGTGCCGTTGCGCGTGTAAAAACGCTGCAGATGTTGAGCCTGCTCGCTCAGCAGCGCGACGACTTGCACCCGATACACCTTTTTTACCTGGCCGGTGTATCCGGGGTAAGCGATCCCGGCCAGCAACGCGATGATCGCCACCGCGATCAACAGCTCGATCAGGGTAAAGCCCTGGCTATCCATGCCCATTGAATTGCTCCTTATTGAAGTTGCCGCCATAAGACTCGCCGAAACCGCGCGCCGTCGCCCTCCCCCACCCGCGCATACACCGTCTCAAGCACCGTGCGCGACTGGCCACCCAGCCCCACGGCCGTCACCCGAAAGAGCGCGGCCGGGATAAGCGGCGGTAAATGCGCCTGGCCCATCCCCACGCCCAGGGATTGAATGCCATATACCCCGTCCTTGAACGCCACCCAATTCACCGCAGAGACCGGATTTGGCCCAGGGCCAACCACCGAAAATGCCTCCGCGGGCGGCGCGCAGTGGATGATCGAGTGGCAAAGTGGCAGCGCAGGTCCGCCCCTGCGCACTGCCGACTCCCCCAGCCGCAGGCCACTTTCGGCCGTCTGGAACGATTGATTACGTTGCCACAGGCTACCGGCGACCTTCTGCTGAGAGATCGCGGCCTGCATGGATGACAACCCCACCAGTGACAGCAACAGCAGAAAGACCAGGCTGATCAGCAATACCATTCCCGCCTGGCGCACAGGGCTCCCCCCACTCAGGATCATCGCCCTACTCCAGCCGGTTGCGCAGTGCGGCCACGACGCTATAGGCCTGATCCTTCACGCGCCCGGTCGGGTCCTGCAGGGTCATGCGGATGCGCACGCTGCGGATCAACGATGCGTCGGCCGGGTGGCTGTCGTAGCGCGCCACGTCCGTCGATTCAGGCCCGGCGGCCACCCCGAAACTGATCTCGAAGGCCCGTACGTTATCTATCAGCACCGCCTTGGCCGGTGCCGACGGCGTACTGATTTTCAACTGCCCCGCCTCATGGGTGTAGGTGAGTTCTCGTATGGCAAACCGAATCTGGCCGGGCGCGATCACAGGCGGCGTGCCGGCGTAAGCCTGTGCCGCATCCCTGCAGTCGGACACTACGGTCCAGTCTGGCTTGCCGGCACCGTCGCCGGTATTGGCGGTCACCAGCGTCAGTGACGTTGCGCTTGCCGACATTTGCCAGCCAATCGGCCGATCAAAGGCCGCCGGGGCGTTGTCGATAAACGCCGGGGCCAAACATCCCAGCATGCCTGCCTGGCGAATATCCTGGACCAGCTTGTTCAGCACGAATCGCGCATCATCCTGCAGCACCGTAGCGGCCTGCTGGCTGGCCTGGGTCAGCCGCGTACCGATCAGCACCTGGCTCGCGCCAAGGATCAGCACCAGCCCGACGGCCAGCGCCAGCAGCAACTCCACCAGCCCGAAACCACGTGCGGGACGGTTCATTGCGATCGGCCTTGCCCACTGGCGATACGGCTGCTCAGGGTGAAGGTTTGCCGCGCGCCCAGGCTGCTCTCCAACCTGGCGTCTTCCCACGTGATGCTGATAGTGACTTCATTGCCGCTGACCGCCACGGCACCTTTGGCGTCTTCGCCGGCAAAACCTACGATATTGGCTTCGAAATCGTGCAAGTCCAGGTCACGCACGCTGGCGGTCGAGGTGCTCGGCGGCGCGCGCTCGGCTTGGGCCCAGGCGTAATCGACCCCGGCATTGGCGCGAATTCGATCGAGCATATCGTAGGCAATGAAACTGGCCTGGCTGGTCATCCGTGCATTGTCGGTGTATTTGAGCGCGTTGAGCTGGAGAGCCGCGGCCCCCAGCAGTCCGATAGCCAGAACCAGCACCGCTACCAGTACCTCGATCAGGGTCATGCCGGCTTGAGGTCGATGAACTGCGCGTAGAAATAAGGTGTTGCTGCACAAAGGCATTACCGTCGTCGTCCATGTCGAGGGCCGGAGAAAAACAGCAGAACCCTGCTGTACGCCCCAAGACTAGCGCCGGTTTTCGGCGGCTGCTGCTATCGGAACAAAGGGAAATACATTGGACGTAAAGGCCATCATTCAGCATCAGGGAGCAACCGCTATACCTATGCCTGTCACTTAAAGATCAACCGCATCCACGGATGGGACGCACATGACACAACGAGGGTTCACCTTGATCGAATTACTGCTGGGGCTGATCGTCACGGGCGTTCTGGCGCAACTGGCCATACCCGGCTTCAAGGGTTTGCTGGAATCGCAGCAGCAGCAAAGCGTGGCCCGGTCACTGGCCGACGGGCTGCGTTATGCGCGCACGGAGGCGATCGCACGCAGTCGTGCAGTGGTCATCCATGCGCGCGGGCAAGACTGGAGCCAAGGGTGGCGGGTGATCCTGGATATCAGTGGTCGCGGCCATCTGGATGACGAGAATCCGGTGCTATTGGAGCGACAGGACAGCGGGCGCGTGCCGGTGGCCGGTAATGGCCCGGTCAGCAGCCAGGTACGTTTCAGCGCGTTGGGGGAGCCGGTGTTTGCGGGCGGCGGGTTTCGTGCCGGCACCGTGCATGTGTGCGACACGACGCAGGCACAAAGCCTGTATCAGATAGTGCTGGCGCCAAGTGGGCGCGTCAGCCTGCGCAGTGACAAAACCGAGCAGGCGTTATGCCGTGGTTGAGCGAGCCGGGTTCAGAGCAGCGAGCGCACCCGCAGTTCCTTGGGCATCGAAAACGTAATGTTTTCTTCGCGTCCCGCCAACTCATCGGCGCCGGTGGCCCCCCAGGCGTGCAATTGCTGGATGACGCCACGCACCAGGACTTCCGGAGCCGAGGCGCCCGCCGTGATGCCGATGCGCTCGACACCGTCGAACCAGCTACGCTGCATATCCTCGGCGCCGTCGATCAGGTACGCCGGTGTCGCCATGCGCTCGGCCAGCTCACGCAAGCGATTGGAGTTGGAGCTGTTCGGGCTGCCGACCACCAGCACCACATCGCACTCATCGGCCAGTTGCTTGACCGCGTCCTGGCGGTTTTGCGTGGCGTAGCAGATGTCGTCCTTGCGTGGGCCGCCAATGGCCGGGAATCGCGTGCGCAGGGCATCGATAACGCGGCTGGTGTCGTCCATGGACAAGGTGGTCTGGGTAACGAACGCCAAGCGCTCCGGGTTCTGCACTTGCAGGTTGGCGACGTCTTTCTCGTCTTCCACCAGGTAGATGGCGCCGCCATTGCTGGCGTCGTACTGGCCCATGGTGCCTTCGACTTCCGGATGACCGGCGTGGCCGATCAGGATGCATTCACGTCCATCACGGCTGTAGCGCGCCACCTCGATGTGCACCTTGGTCACCAGCGGGCATGTGGCATCGAATACTTTCAGGCCACGGCCGGACGCTTCGGTGCGCACGGCCTGGGAAACGCCGTGGGCGCTGAAGATAACGATGACATCGTCAGGCACCTGGTCGAGTTCTTCGACGAAGATGGCGCCGCGAGCACGCAGATCTTCAACCACGAACTTGTTGTGGACGACTTCATGCCGCACGTAGATCGGCGGGCCGAAGACTTCCAGGGCGCGGTTGACGATTTCGATCGCCCGGTCCACACCGGCACAGAAGCCACGGGGGTTGGCGAGTTTGATTTGCATGCTGTGCCTCGTGTCTTGCAGCCACATTGAGTCAATATTAACGCTGACTCAACAGATAATGGAGATCAAAGGTGGGAGGGGAGCAAGCCCCCTCCCACATTTTAGACCAGCGCCTTGACGTTGATGATCTCGACGTCAAAGGTCAGTGTCTTGCCGGACAACGGGTGGTTGAAGTCGATGGTCACTTGCGTGTCATCGAAGGCTTTGACCACGCCGGGCAATTCCGTATTCGCCGCGTCATTGAAGATCACCAGCAGGCCTTCCGACAGCTCCATGCCTTCGAACTGCGAACGCGGGATGATCTGCACGTTTTGCGGGTTGGGCTGGCCAAAGGCGTTTTCCGGCAGGATCTGCAGGTTGCGCTTGTCGCCGGCCTTGAAGCCGAACAAAGCCGCTTCAAAACCCGGCAGCAGATTACCGTCACCGACCTTGAAGGTCGCCGGGGCTTTGTCGAAGGTGCTGTCGACCGTGTCGCCATTCTCCAGGCGCAATGCGAAATGCAAAGTGACTTCCGTGTTCTGGCCGATGCGTTGCTCAGCCAATACCTGATCAGTCATTGACGGTCTCTCCGGTTTTCTTGCTCTTGAACATGTCCAGCGCCAGCATGATTGCGCCGACGGTGATAGCGCTGTCGGCAAAGTTGAACGCCGGGAAGTAATGGCGGTTCTGCCAATGCACCAGGATGAAATCGATCACGTGGCCCAGGGCAACGCGGTCGTACAGGTTACCCAGCGCGCCGCCCAGCACCAGGGCCAGCGCGATGGCCAGCCAGGTGTCGTCCCGGCCCAGGCGCTTGAGCCAGACCACCAGCACCGCACTGACCACCACGGCGATCAGCGCGAACAACCAGCGCTGCCAGCCACCGCCATCAGCGAGAAAGCTGAAGGCCGCACCGGTGTTGTAGGCCAGGGTCCAACTGAAGTAATCCGGGATCACCACGATCTGCTGGAACATTTCCAGGGTGCCTTCGAAATGAGCCTTGCTGACCTGGTCGATGACCAGCACCAGCACGCTCAATACGAGCCAGCCCAGACGTCCGAAACGACTGGCAGAGTTAGGCATAGTGACGAACCTCGCCTTCACCGCTGATGTTATCGACGCAACGACCGCAGATTTCCGGATGCTCGGGGTTCACGCCGACATCTTCACGGCAGTGCCAGCAACGGGCGCATTTAGGGAAGGCCGACTTGACCACCTTGAGCTTCAGGCCCGGTACATCGGTGGCCACGGCATCTGCCGGAGCCTGGGCGAAAGGCGCCAGGCTTGCGGTGGAGGTGATCAACACAAAGCGCAGTTCGTTGCTCAGCTTGGCGAGGTCGGCGGTCAGGCCGCCCTCGGCAAACAGGGTGACTTCGGCTTGCAGGTTGCCACCCACGGCCTTGGCCGCGCGCTGCACTTCCAGCTCCTTGTTCACCGCAACCTTCACGGCCATCACGCCTTCCCAATACTCGCGACCCAGTTCGAAGTCGGCCGGCAGTTCGGTCAAGCCTTCATACCAGGTGTTGAGCATGACGGACTCGTTACGCTCGCCCGGCAGGTACTCCCACAATTCGTCGGCGGTGAACGCCAGGATCGGTGCGATCCAGCGCACCAGCGCTTCGCTGATGTGGTACAGCGCGGTCTGCGCCGAACGGCGCGCCTTGCTGTTGGCACCGGTGGTGTACTGGCGGTCCTTGATGATGTCGAGGTAGAAACCACCGAGCTCCTGCACGCAGAAGTTGTGGATCTTGGAATAGACATTCCAGAAGCGATACTCGCCGTAGTGTTCCTGCAACTCGCGCTGCAGCAACAGGGCGCGGTCCACGGCCCAACGGTCGAGGGCGAGCATGTCCTCTGCCGGCAGGATGTCGGTGGCCGGGTTGAAACCGGTCAGGTTCGACAGCAGGAAGCGCGCGGTATTACGGATACGCCGGTAGGCATCGGCGCTGCGGGCCAGGATCTGGTCGGAGACGGCGATCTCGCCCGAGTAATCGGTCGAGGCGACCCACAGACGCATGATGTCGGCGCCCAGGGTGTCGTTGATCTTTTTCGGCTCGATCACGTTCTTCAACGACTTGGACATCTTGCGGCCGTTTTCGTCGACGGTGAAGCCGTGGGTCAACAGTTCCCGGTACGGCGCGTGGTTGTCGATGGCGCAACCGGTCAGCAGCGACGAGTGGAACCAGCCACGGTGCTGGTCCGAACCTTCCAGGTACAGGTCGGCACGCGGGCCGGTCTCGTGGCCCATCGGGTGCGAACCGCGCAGCACGTGCCAGTGGGTGGTGCCCGAGTCGAACCATACGTCGAGGGTGTCGCTGATCTTGTCGTACTGCGGCGCTTCATCACCGAGCAACTCGGCAGCGTCCATCTTGAACCAGGCTTCGATGCCTTCCTGTTCAACGCGCTGGGCCACGAGCTCCATGAGCTCGACGGTACGTGGGTGCAGTTCGCCGCTTTCCTTGTTCAGGAAGAACGGGATCGGCACGCCCCAGTTACGCTGGCGGGAGATGCACCAGTCCGGACGGTTGGCGATCATCGAGTGCAGGCGCGCCTGGCCCCAGGCCGGGACGAACTTGGTGCCTTCGACGGCCTTGAGCGAGCGTATGCGCAGGGTTTCGCCGCGGGTCGGCTCTTTGTCCATGCCGATAAACCACTGCGCGGTCGCGCGGTAGATCAACGGGGTCTTGTGGCGCCAGCAGTGCATGTAGCTGTGCTGGATGGTGGCGGTTTGCATCAGCGCACCGACTTCACGCAGCTTTTCGATGATTGCAGGGTCGGCCTTGAAGATGAACTGGCCGCCGAAGAACTCCAGCGACGGCACGTACACGCCGTTGCTCTGCACCGGGTTGATGATGTCATCGTTGACCAGCCCGTATTTCTTGCAGATCACGAAGTCGTCCACGCCGTAGGCAGGCGAGCAGTGAACGATGCCAGTACCCGAACCCAGTTCGACGTAGTCAGCCAGGTACACCGGCGACAGGCGGTCGTAGAACGGATGACGGAAGTTGATCAGTTCCAGCGCGGAGCCGGTGGTGGTGGCGATCACCGAACCTTGCAGCTCGTAACGCGCCAGGCACGGCTCGACCATTTCTTCGGCCAGCACCAGCAGGCGATCGCCAACGTCTACCAGCGCATAGGTGAACTCGGGGTGCACGTTCAGCGCCTGGTTGGCAGGGATGGTCCATGGCGTGGTGGTCCAGATCACGATGGCCGCCGGCTTGGCCAGCGATGCCAGGCCAAAGGCCTCGGCCAGCCTGGCCTCATCGGCAATCGGGAAGGCCACGTCGATGGTCGAGGACTTCTTGTCTTCGTACTCGACTTCCGCCTCGGCCAGGGCCGAGCCGCAGTCGAAGCACCAGTTCACGGGCTTGAGGCCCTTGAACACGAAACCGCCCTTGACGATTTCGGCCAGGGCGCGGATTTCACCGGCCTCGTTCTTGAAATTCATGGTTTTGTAAGGGTTGTCCCACTCGCCCAGGACACCCAGGCGGATGAATTCGGACTTCTGCCCTTCGATCTGCTCGGTGGCGTAGGCACGGCACAGTTCGCGGGTTTTATCCGCGCCCAGGTTCTTGCCGTAGGTCACTTCGACTTTGTGTTCGATCGGCAGGCCGTGGCAATCCCAACCCGGGACATACGGCGCGTCGAAGCCCGACAGGGTCTTCGAACGCAGGATCATGTCCTTGAGAATCTTGTTCAGCGCGTGACCGATGTGAATGGTGCCGTTGGCATAAGGAGGGCCGTCGTGCAGGACGAATTTCGGACGATCCTTGCCAATTTCGCGCAACTTTCCGTACAGGCCAATACTGTCCCAGCGCTGCAGGATCTGCGGTTCGCGCTGTGGCAGGCCGGCCTTCATTGGGAAGGCGGTGTCCGGAAGGTTTAGCGTGGCTTTATAGTCGGTCATTTAAGGCTCTTCGGTTAGCGATGGGCGCTAGGTGCGGCTAGTGCACGGGCGGCGGCGACATCCGCATTGATCGCCGTTTTCAACGCCTCAAGGGAGGCGAAACGCTGCTCTTCACGCAGCTTCTGGTGGAAAACCACCGTTAAACGCCGGTCATACAAGTCACCGGCAAAATCCAAAAGGTGAACTTCCAGGTGGGCCTTGCCATCACCTGCAACCGTGGGCCTGACGCCTATGTTGGCGACTCCCGGCCACGATTGGCCGTCGATGTCGACACTCACCAGGTAAACCCCGGTCAGCGGCACACGACGGCGCTTGAGTTGCACGTTGGCGGTTGGCGTGCCCAGTTGGCGCGCCAGCTTCTGGCCGTGCAGTACCCGCCCGGCGATGCGGAACGGGCGACCGAGCAAACGCTCGGCCAAGGCGAAGTCGGCAGCCGCCAGGGCGTTACGCACCTGGGTACTGCTCACGCGCAGGCCGTCCAGTTCGACGGTTTGCGCGGCTTCGACGGTAAAACCCTGGTTGACGCCGGCGTGTTGCAGGAAATCGAAATCGCCGACCCGGTCGCAACCAAAACGGAAGTCGTCGCCGACCTCCAAATGCTGCACGCCGAGACCATCGACGAGGATGCGGTCGACAAACTCGGCGGCGCTGAGGCTTTGCAGGCGCTGGTTGAAAGCCAGGCAGAGGACGCGGTCCACGCCTTCTTCAGCCAACAGTTGCAGTTTGTCTCGCAGGCGGGCCAGACGGGCCGGCGCCGTTTCCGGGGTGAAGAACTCCCGCGGCTGTGGCTCAAAAATCACCACGCAGCTGGGCACGCCCAACTCGACCGCACGCTCGCGCAGCCTGGCCAGGATAGCCTGGTGGCCACGGTGAACACCGTCAAAGTTGCCAATGGTGGCGACGCAGCCCCGGTGCTCGGGGCGCAGGTTGTGGAGACCTCGAACCAGCTGCATAACGCGCTTCTTGCTCATAAAGTGGTCGATTATAACCACACCCGGCCCCGGACGACAGGCAACAGCGCAGGCCAAATGGATCGATTCGATAAAACAGCCGTTTTATCGCGGCAAACTCTCTACCCCAGCGACTTGCGATTGAAATCGCGCAGGCGGAAACCCTGCAGCAGCAACATCCCGAAGTACACCACCACGCCAGCCACTACCAGCACGCCCAGGCGCATGAAGCGCTCCAGCATATGGCCCTGGTCCCAGGCCGGCATCACGTGCATCAGCCCAAACAGCACGGCCGACATCGCCGCGACCGCCACGAGCAACTTGAGGGTAAAGGCGCCCCAGCCAGGCTGTGGTTGGTACATCTGCTGCTTGCGCAGTTGATAAAACAGCAGGCCGGCATTGATACAGGCACCGGCACTGATCGCGAGCGCCAGGCCGGCATGGGCCAGCGGGCCGATAAACACCAGGTTGAGCAGTTGCGTGACGATCAGAGTGAAGATCGCGATCTTCACCGGTGTGCGGATGTTCTGCTGGGCATAGAAACCCGGCGCCAGCACCTTGATCACGATAATGCCGAGCAACCCCACGGAGTACGCCACCAGCGCATGCTGGGTCATCAGGGCGTCGTGCGCGTCGAATTGCCCGTATTGAAACAGCGAGACCGTCAAGGGTTCGGCCAGGATTCCCAGGGCCAGGGAGCACGGCAGCACCAGCAGGAAACACAGGCGCAGGCCCCAGTCGAGGATGCGCGAGTATTCCTGGCGGTCCTTGCTCGCATAGGTGCGCGCCAGGGTCGGCAGCAAAATGGTGCCCAAGGCCACCCCGAGCACGCCTGACGGCAATTCCATCAGGCGGTCGGCGTAGTACATCCACGACACCGAACCGGATACCAACAACGATGCGAACGCCGTATTGATAATCAGGGAAATCTGACTGACGGACACACCAAGGATCGCCGGCAACATATTGCGCATCACGCGCCAGACGCCGGTGTCCTTGAGGTTCAGGCGCGGCAGCACCAGCATGCCGATCTTTTTCAAATGCGGCAGTTGGTAGAGCAGTTGTGCCAGGCCGCCGGCCAGGACGGCCCAACCCAGAGCCATCACCGGCGGATCGAAGTACGGCGTGAGGAACAGCGCGAAGATAATCATGCTGACGTTAAGCAGCGTCGGCACGAAGGCCGGCACCGAGAAACGGTTCCAGGTATTGAGAATCGCCCCGGCAAGCGATGACAGCGAGATCAGCAATATATAAGGAAAGGTCACGCGCAGCAGATCAGTGGTCAGTGCGAACTTTTCCGGGGTATTGGCAAAGCCGGGAGCCGTGGCCCAGATCACCCAGGGCGCGGCGAGCATGCCGAGCACGGTCACCAGCATCAACACCAGTGTCAGAAGGCCCGAGACATACGCGATAAAGGTGCGGGTCGCCTCCTCCCCCTGTTGAGTCTTGTATTCGGCCAGGATCGGCACGAAGGCCTGGGAGAACGCGCCTTCGGCGAAAATCCGGCGCAACAGGTTGGGCAGTTTAAAGGCAATGAAGAAGGCGTCCGTGGCCATGCTGGCGCCAAAAATGCGGGCCAGCAGGGTGTCACGCACAAACCCCAAAACCCGGGAGATCATCGTGATAGAGCTGACGGCAGCCAACGATTTGAGCAGATTCATTGAAAGAGTTTGCGCCTATAGATAAAGAGCAGGCGAACAAAGCGCCTACTTATGCGATACTGCGCGCCTGCAACAGCACAGCGCCAAAGCTCGCGAGTTTACAGGTCAAGCGCCGGAAATAAATCACCCGCCTCTTCAGATCGACCACTCAGCAGTTCGCATCAGCCGCTCTTGACAACCCATCAAGTCATCGGCATGATTCGCGGCCTATTTTGTTTGCTATTTCCTAAAAAGTCTTTCGAGGAGCTCGACGGTGGCCAACACACCTTCCGCCAAAAAACGTGCAAAACAGGCTGAGAAGCGTCGCAGCCACAACGCCAGCCTGCGTTCCATGGTTCGTACCTACATCAAGAATGTAGTTAAAGCCATCGACACCAAAGACGCTGAAAAAGCCCAAGCTGCTTACGTTCTGGCCGTGCCAGTTATCGACCGTATGGCCGATAAAGGCATCATCCACAAGAACAAGGCCGCTCGTCATAAGAGCCGCCTGAATGGCCACATCAAGGCTCTGAACGTTGCTGCTGCAGCCTAAGTGGTAACAACTGCCACGTGACCTCAGGTTGCGTAACAGTTAAGAAATGCCCCGTACCGAAAGGTCCGGGGCATTTTTGTTTTCTGGAATGCACACCTATCCAAATGTGGGAGGGGGCTTGCCCTCGATGGCGGTGTATCAGTAAGAAATACTTTGACTGACACACCGCTATCGGGGGCAAGCCCCCTCCCACATTGACCCCATGAGTGTCAGGTAGATATTTTCAAGCACAAAAAAAACGCCCCGAACCAGTCGGGGCGTTTTTGCTACCGATTGATCAAACCACAATCAATGGTGATGACCGCCTTCACCGTGGACGTGACCGTGAGCCACTTCTTCCTGAGAAGCGTCGCGAATGGCAACGATCTTCACCTGGAAGTTCAGGCGCTGGCCAGCCAGGGGGTGGTTGCCGTCGACGGTCACGTCGTCGCCGTCCAGGTCGCGGATGGTCACGATCTGCATTTGGCCGTCCGGCGCGGAAGCGTGGAACTGCATGCCGACTTCCAGTTCATCAACACCTTCGAACATGCTGCGGCTCAAAGTGCTGACCAGTTCGGCGGAGTATTCGCCGTAGGCATCTTCAGGCTCTACGGCAACGGTCAGTTCATCACCGACTGCCTTGCCTTCCAGCGCCTTTTCCAGGCCTGGGATGATGTTACCCGCGCCTTGCAGGTAGACCAGCGGCGCGCCGCCGGCGGAGCTGTCGATGACCTCACCAGCGTCGTTGGTCAGGGTATAGTCGATGGAGACAGCCTTGTTAGCGGCGATCGTCATGGGGCGAGACCTTTTGCATAAGAATGAAGAACGGACAAGTCTAAACAAGGATTTGTCCGAAAGCGAACAGAACCCGGACGGACGGGGCCGACCAACGGTCTCGACGATAACCGGATTCCACCAGGACGACGACCTGCACTGGGTCGCCGAGCTGTCCTGCGGCCACACCCAGCATCTGCGCCACCAGCCGCCGTGGCAGTCGCGCGCCTGGGTGCTCGACCCCGCGCAACGCCTTGAAAAAATAGGCCAACCCTTTGCCTGCGGCTGGTGTGCGCAACAGCACGAATAACGATAACCTTGGCGCCTGATTCGCGGTAGGCGCTCAAGCATAGAGCGCCACCCCAGCCATGCACCTCCAGAGAATTCGCATGCAGACTTTTTTTATCGCGCCCACCGATTTTGGTGTGGGCCTGACCTCCATCAGCCTTGGGCTGGTGCGTACCCTGGAACGAGCCGGGCTGAAAGTCGGTTTTTTCAAACCGATTGCCCAGCCACACCCTGGCGATACCGGCCCCGAGCGTTCCACCGAACTGGTGGCGCGCACCCACGGCCTGAAACCGCCCCAACCCCTCGGCCTGGCCCATGTCGAGCGCATGCTCGGCGACGGCCAGCTGGATGAGTTGCTCGAAGAAATCATCACGCTGTACCAGCAAGCCGCCGTGGGCAAGGACGTGCTGATCGTCGAAGGCATGGTGCCGACCCGCAGCGCCAGTTATGCGGCCCGGGTCAACCTGCACCTGGCCAAGAGCCTGGATGCGGAAGTGATCCTGGTCTCGGCCCCGGAAAACGAAGTGCTCACCGAATTGTCCGGTCGCGTGGAACTGCAGGCTCAACTGTTCGGCGGCCCGAAAGACCCGAAAGTACTCGGCGTGATCCTTAACAAGGTGCGCACCGACGAAAGCATGGAGGCGTTCTCGGCGCGTCTCAAGGAGCACTCGCCGTTGTTGCGCAGCGGTGATTTCCGCCTGCTCGGCTGCATTCCCTACCAGCCCGAACTCAACGCACCGCGTACCCGCGACGTGGCCGACCTGATGGGTGCGCAGATCCTCAATGCCGGTGACTACGAAACCCGGCGCATGACCAAGATCATCATTTGCGCGCGCACCATGCGCAACACCGTGGAGCTGCTCAAGCCCGGCGTACTGGTCGTAACACCCGGCGATCGCGACGACATCATCCTCGCCGTCAGCCTGGCCGCGATCAACGGCGTGCCGCTGGCCGGCCTGCTGCTGACCAGCGACACCCTGCCCGACCCGCGCATCATGGAGCTGTGCCGCGGTGCATTCCAGGCCGGGTTGCCGGTGCTGTCGGTGAGCACCGGTTCCTACGACACCGCCAACCAGCTTAATAGCCTCAACAAGGAAATCCCCATCGATGACCGCGAGCGCGCGGAGATCATCACCGACTTCGTCGCCAGCCACCTCGATGCACGCTGGCTGCACCAACGCTGCGGCACGCCCCGGGAAATGCGCCTGTCCCCTGCGGTATTCCGCTACCAGTTGATCCAGCGCGCCCAGGCCGCCAACAAGCGCATCGTGTTGCCCGAAGGCAGCGAGCCGCTGACTGTGCAAGCCGCTGCGATCTGCCAGGCGCGGGGCATCGCGCGCTGCGTGCTGCTGGCCAAGCCGGCGGACGTGGAAGCCGTCGCTCGCGCCCACGGCATCGATTTGCCCGAAGGCCTGGAGATTCTCGACCCGGACCTGATCCGCCAGCGCTACGTCGAGCCCATGGTGGCACTGCGCAAGAGCAAGAGTTTGAACGCACCGATGGCCGAGCAGCAGTTGGAAGACACCGTGGTGATCGCCACCATGATGCTCGCCCTGGACGAAGTGGACGGCCTGGTCTCCGGCGTCATCCACTCCACCGCCAATACCATCCGCCCTGCCCTGCAGCTGATTAAAACAGCGCCGGGCTGCACCCTGGTGTCGTCGGTGTTCTTCATGCTGTTCCCCGAGCAGGTGCTGGTGTACGGCGACTGTGTAATGAACCCGCACCCCAGCGCTGCGGAGCTGGCTGAAATTGCCTTGCAAAGCGCCGACTCGGCGGCCGCGTTCGGCATCGCCCCGCGCGTGGCGATGATCAGTTATTCCAGCGGCGATTCGGCCAGCGGCGAGGAAGTCGAAAAAGTCCGCGAGGCCACCCTGCTCGCCCACGAACAGCAAAGCTCACTGCTGATCGACGGCCCGCTGCAATACGACGCCGCCGCCAACGAAAGCGTGGCCCGGCAATTGGCGCCCAACAGCCAGGTCGCCGGCAAGGCCACGGTATTCGTGTTCCCCGACCTGAACACCGGCAACACCACCTACAAAGCCGTGCAGCGCAGCGCCGATTGCGTGAGCCTGGGGCCGATGCTCCAGGGCCTGCGCAAACCGGTCAACGACCTGCCACGCGGCGCCCAGGTGGACGACATCGTATACACCATCGCCCTCACCGCGATCCAAGCCGCCAACCGACCTATGGATATCTAAATGCTGGATTTTCTACCTGCCGCCGTACGTGGGGTGATCGCGTCCCTGCTGCTGGCACTGAACACGATCCTGCTGTGCTCGTTCCTGTTTATCGTCGCGCTGTTCAAGGCGCTGCCCTTCGCCAAGCGCTTCAGCGAATGGTTGATGAATCACACCCACGAAGCCTGGGTCACGAACAACAAGGGCTGGATGAACCTGGTGCGGCGCACGCGCTGGCACCTGAGCGGCCTCGAAGGCCTGGATTACCAGCATTCGTATCTGGTCACCAGCAACCATCAGAGCTGGGTCGACATCATGGTGCTGCAATACGTGCTCAATCGACGGATTCGCCCGCTGAAGTTCTTTCTCAAGCAGGAACTGATCTGGGTCCCGGTGATTGGCCTGGCGTGGTGGGCCCTGGGCTTTCCATTCATGAAGCGCTACAGCAAGGCTTACCTGGAAAAACACCCGGAAAAGAAAGGCAAGGACCTGGAAACCACGCGCAAAACCTGTGCGAAGTTTCGCGACAACCCGGTGGGCATCTTCAACTTCGCCGAGGGCACGCGGTTTACGCCAGGCAAGCACGCGCAACAGAAGTCACCGTTTCGCTATCTGCTCAAGCCCAAGGCCGGCGGAATCGCGTTTGTGCTGGATGCCATGGGTGAGCAATTGAAGTCACTGGTGAATGTGACTATCCACTATCCGGCCGGGCGACCGGGGTATTGGGATTTGCTGTGCGGGAATGTGAAGGACGTGGTGGTGCAGTTCGAGGAAGTGCGGATTCCGGCCGAGTTTATTGGCAGCAATTATGAGCAGGATGGGGAGTATCGGTTGGCGTTCCAGGGCTGGATCAACCAGCTGTGGGAAGACAAGGATGCCTTGCTGGACAAGCTGCACACCGATTTCCCAGACCGCAACTGATCAAAAATGTGGGAGGGGGCTTGCCCCCGATTGCCATAGGTATCTACACAATTTTGGTGCGACACCGCACCTGTGGCGAGGGGCTAACGCGTATCTACCTGACGCTCCGAGGTCAAAATGTGGGAGGGGGCTTGCCCCCGATGGCGGCCTCTGGGCCGACCAGGATGTTGGATCAGATTGAGTACATATCCGTTTCTGCGGTAACGGCTGCTTAGGGTTCCGCCCTGACGGCGGCTCACTTTTGAAAAGCGCAAAAGTAAGCAAAACGCTCTTGCCCCACCACTCGGCACCTCGCCTAGGCTCGGTGTGCCCGAACGCAGGCTTGAATCCGTGGGCCGCCGCAATGGGCCATCCATGGCCCAGTGCGGCTAACCCGGCGTCCTGCCGGGTTACCCACGGATTCAAGCCTGCGTTCGGCCAGCGTGGTTTAACGGGGCGCCTGAGATCAAAAGCAGATCAAGATCAAGGTCAAGAGCGACTCGCTTCGCATCGTGGTTACGGTTGGGCGCTGCTGAGTTGTGTAGATACCTATGCACCGATTGCCGAGTGTCAGTCACTGCATCCTTTGACTGACACACCGCCATCGGGGGCAAGCCCCCTCCCACATTTGACCGAGTACTGGTTTAGATTGCGCCGCGCTGGCGCAACAGTTCCAGCACTTGCTTGACGCTGTCTTCCAGCGACAGGGCCTGGGTGTCGATCACCAGGTCGGCATTCAATGGCACGTCGTACGGGAACGACTCACCCGGGATGTTATCCCCACCGGCAGCGTACAGCCCTTGCGGATCACGCTCGGCGCACACCAATGGCGACGCTTGCACGTACACCGTCAGCAGGCGATCGCTGCCAATCAGCGCCTTGGCCTGTTCACGGCCTTCGGCATCCGGGGCGACGAACGCGGCCAGGGTCAGCAGGCCGGCTTCGTTGAACTGGCGCGCCACGTGAGCGGCACGCCGCCAGTTTTCGGTACGCCCGGCGCGGTCCTGCGGCAGCCCTTTGTTCAGGTCGTGACGCAGGTTCTGGCCGTCCAGTACGAACACCGCACGGCCCATGTCGAACAGCTTGCGTTCAACCGCATAGGCCAAGGTGCTCTTGCCGGCGCCGGACAGGCCGCTGAACAACACCGTGGCCGGCTGCTGGCCGAAGCGCAGGGCACGTTCCTCGGTGGCCACATGGGCCAACTTGCCGTGCTGCGCCGCGCTGCCATGGGTCACGGGCGGGGCGATGATCATGCCCGCCGCAACGGTGCCATTGGTCAAACGGTCGATGACGATAAAGGCGCCGGTGGTGCGGTTGCTGTCGTAACCGTCCAGGGCGATGGCGGCGTCCAGGCTGACCTTGACCCGGCCAATCTCGTTCAACTGCAGGGAACTGGCCGGGCCTTCGGCCAGGGTGTTCACGTCCACACGGTGCACGATGCTGGTGATGGAACCCGGCACATAGCTGGTGGCGCGCTTGATGTCGTATTTCTTGCCCGGCAGCATCGGCTCCTCGGCCATCCACACCAGCATGGCGTCGAAGGCGTCGGTCACTTGCGGCACGTTGTCGGCGTGTACCAGCAGGTCGCCACGGGAGATATCGATCTCGTCTTCCATGGTCAGCGTCACCGCTTGACCGGGACCTGCGTGCTCCAGCTCGCCCTCGAACGTGACGATGGATTTGACGCGGCTGCTCTTGCCCGACGGCAGCACCACGACTTCGTCGCCCTTGTGCACGATGCCGCTGGCCAGGGTGCCGGCAAAACCACGGAAGTTCAGGTTCGGACGGTTGACGTACTGCACCGGGAAACGCAGGTCGGTGTAGTTGCGGTCGTTGGCGATCTCGACGGTTTCGAGGATCTCCATCAGCGACTGGCCGGTGTACCAGGGCGAACGCTCGCTCTTGTTCACCACGTTGTCGCCCTTGAGCGCCGACATCGGCACAAAGGCCAGGGTGCTCGGCTTGAAGGCGATGCCCTCGGCGAACTTCAGGTAATCGGCCTTGATCGACTCGAACACGCTTTGGTCAAAGCCGTTGATGTCCATCTTGTTGATGGCGACCACGATGTGCTTGATACCCAGCAGCGAGGCGATGAAGCTGTGGCGACGGGTCTGGGTCTGCACGCCGTAGCGGGCGTCGATCAGGATGATCGCCAGGTCACAGGTGGAGGCACCGGTGGCCATGTTGCGGGTGTACTGCTCATGGCCCGGGGTGTCGGCGATGATGAATTTGCGCTTGGCGGTGGAGAAGTAGCGGTAGGCCACATCGATGGTGATGCCCTGCTCACGCTCGGCCTGCAGGCCGTCGACCAGCAAGGCCAGGTCGATGTCGTCACCGGTGGTGCCGGATTTTTTCGAATCGCGGGTGATGGCTTCCAGGTGATCTTCGTAGATCATCTTGGAGTCGTGCAGCAGGCGCCCGATCAGGGTGCTCTTGCCGTCGTCGACGTTGCCACAGGTCAGAAAGCGCAACATTTCCTTGCGCTCGTGCTGGCCCAGGTAGGCGAGGATGTCCTCGCTGATCAAATCAGATTGATGCGACATGACAGCCCCTTAGAAATAACCTTGACGTTTTTTATCTTCCATGGAGCCGGCGCCATCGTGGTCGATGACACGGCCCTGGCGCTCGGAAGTTCGCGTCAGGAGCATTTCCTGAATGATGTCCGTCAGCGTCTCGGCTTCGGACTCCATCGCGCCCGTCAACGGGTAGCAGCCAAGGGTACGGAAACGGACTTTCTTTTTGACGATGCGGGCTTTGTCTTCGTCGGACAGGTGCTCGAGGATGCGGTCGTCGTCGATCATGATCAACGTGCCGTTCTTCTCGATCACATCGCGCTCGGCGGCGAAATACAGCGGCACGATCGGGATGCCTTCCAGGTAGATGTACTGCCAGATGTCCAGCTCGGTCCAGTTGGACAGCGGGAACACACGGATCGACTCGCCCTTGTTGACGTTGCCGTTGTAGACGTTCCACAGCTCCGGGCGCTGGTTTTTCGGGTCCCAGCGGTGCTTGCTGTCGCGGAACGAGTACACGCGCTCTTTGGCACGGGATTTCTCTTCATCGCGACGCGCGCCGCCAAAGGCAGCGTCGAAACCATGCTTGTCCAGGGCCTGCTTGAGGCCCTCGGTCTTCATGATGTCAGTGTGCTTGGCGCTGCCGTGGGTGAAGGGGTTGATGCCCTGCGCCACACCGTCCGGGTTGACGTGGGTGATCAGGTCCAGGCCCAGTTCCTCGACCATTTTGTCGCGGAACTTGTACATCTCCTGGAATTTCCAGCGGGTGTCGACGTGCATCACTGGGAACGGCAGTTTGCCCGGGAAGAAGGCCTTGCGTGCCAGGTGCAGCATCACGGCGGAGTCTTTACCGATCGAGTAGAGCATCACCGGGTTGTCGAACTCGGCGGCGACCTCGCGGATGATGTGGATGCTTTCCGCCTCCAGCTGTTTCAGATGCGTCAGTTTGTCGACCATGGCTACTCACGGAAAAACGATCTTGTGGACGGCCAGCGGGCCGTGTTCGAGCGGGGCATGCTAGCACAGCACCTGCTTCTATTCAGGGCGCCAACTAGATCGAAACGGTATATGAATATACCCCTGAGTTTGGCCTGCAATGCGGTCAAGTGTGGGAGGGGGCTTGCCCTCGAGAGCGGTGGATCAGTGAAATAGGGACTGACTGACACACCGCAATCGGGGGCAAGCCCCCTCCCACATTGAGTCCCGCTGTATGGCTCAGATCGGGTTCGGGCAATCGATGAACAGGTGCTCCAGGGCGAAGCGTCGCGCCAGGTAATCGCCCAGTGCCTGCACGCCATAACGCTCGGTGGCGTGATGGCCGGCGGCGATGAAACTGATGTCGTTTTCGCGGGCGCTGTGGAAGGTCTGCTCGGACGCCTCGCCGCTGATAAACAGGTCGACGCCCGCGGCAATCGCATTGTCGATATAGCCCTGGCCGCCCCCGGTGCACCAACCGACGCGGCGGATCATCTCGCTGCCTTCGATCAACAGCGGCTCGCGGCCCATCACGTCCTGCACGCGACGGGCAAAGTCGCGCGGTGACAGCGGCTCGGCGAGCGAGCCGACCAGGCCAACCACTTTGGGGTTGCCGGGGTCCAGCGGGCCTTCGACGGTGATGTCCAGTTGCCTGGCAAGCTGCACGTTATTGCCGACATCGGGGTGCAGATCCAGGGGCAGGTGGTAGGCCAGCAGGCTGATGTCGTGCTTGAGCAAGGTTTTCAGGCGACGCTGCTTCATGCCGGTGATGCAGGGGTTCTCACCCTTCCAGAAATACCCGTGGTGCACCAGGATCAGGTCGGCCTGGGCTTCGACGGCGGCGTCCAGCAGGGCCTGGCTGGCGGTGACGCCGCTGACGATGCGCATCACCTGGGGCCGGCCCTCGACTTGCAGGCCGTTGGGGCAATAATCGGCGATTTTCAGGCTGCCAAGGTAGCGGTCCGCTTCCTCGACGAGGGTGGTAAGGGGGACGGCCATAAAAGACTCCTAAATATCCGGTTCGCAGGCGTCACAGCCTCGTATAATGCGCGACATTATGGGCGCTCCCGCGCCCCCTGCAACCTGTCAGGACTTACTTGATGCTCAAGGCACTGCGTTTTTTTGGATGGCCATTGCTGGCTGGCGTGCTGATCGCGATGCTGATTATTCAGCGTTATCCCCAGTGGGTTGGCCTGCCCAGTCTGGATGTGAACCTGCAGCAGGCCCCGCAAACCAGCACCGTGGTGCAAGGCCCGGTGACCTATGCCGACGCCGTGGTCATCGCCGCCCCCGCCGTGGTCAACCTGTACACCACCAAGGTGATCAACAAGCCGGCGCATCCCCTGTTCGAAGACCCGCAGTTTCGCCGCTATTTCGGTGATAACGGGCCCAAGCAGCGCCGCATGGAGTCCAGCCTCGGTTCCGGGGTGATCATGAGCCCGGAAGGCTACATCCTCACCAACAATCACGTGACCACCGGCGCCGACCAGATCGTGGTGGCCCTGCGTGACGGCCGCGAGACCCTGGCCCGCGTGGTGGGCAGCGATCCGGAAACCGATCTTGCGGTACTGAAGATCGACCTGAAGGATTTGCCGTCGATCACCCTCGGCCGCTCCGACGGCCTGCGCGTGGGTGACGTGGCGCTGGCCATCGGCAACCCGTTCGGCGTCGGCCAGACGGTGACCATGGGCATCATCAGCGCCACCGGGCGTAACCAACTGGGCCTTAACAGCTACGAAGACTTCATCCAGACCGACGCGGCGATCAACCCCGGCAACTCCGGCGGCGCGCTGGTGGATGCCAATGGCAACCTGACAGGCATCAACACAGCGATTTTCTCCAAGTCCGGCGGTTCCCAGGGCATCGGTTTTGCGATCCCGGTGAAGCTGGCGATGGAGGTGATGAAGTCGATCATTGAACACGGCCAGGTGATTCGTGGCTGGCTGGGCATTGAAGTCCAGCCCTTGACCAAGGAACTGGCCGAGTCGTTTGGCCTGACCGGGCGCCCGGGCATCGTGGTCGCTGGGATCTTCCGCGACGGCCCGGCGCAGAAAGCCGGCCTGCAACTGGGCGATGTGATCCTCAGCATCGACGGCGCACCCGCCGGTGATGGCCGCAAGTCGATGAACCAGGTGGCGCGGATCAAGCCGACCGACAAGGTGGCGATCCAGGTGATGCGCAACGGCAAGGAAATCAAGCTGTCGGCGGAAATCGGCCTGCGCCCGCCGCCGGCCACGGCACCGGTGAAGGAAGAGGAATAAGCGGCAGCGCACCCGCGCCCGTTCGCGGGCGCTGGTGCATTGATATGACATAGCAATCTTTCTCATTAGACATGTTATATTGTTTCAATATCGACATTGGAACGCTCTATCATGCCGTCTCGAAAATTTGCCCCCCTGGCCGGCCTGGCCCTGGGTTTGCTGCTCGACCCTGCCTACGCCGAAGAAAACACCCTGGAACTGGACACCATCAGCGTCACCACCGACGCCTACGAGTCGGCGACCGGCCCGGTGCAGGGTTACCGCGCGACCCGCTCCGCCAGCGCCACCAAGACCGACACCGCCCTGCGCGATATCCCGCAATCGATCAGCGTGATTCCTGCCACGGTACTTAAGGACCTGGGCAGCACCAGTGTGGAACGCGCCCTGGAATTTGCCGGCGGCGTCTCCAAGCAGAACAATTTTGGCGGCCTGACCCTTTACGAATACAGCGTGCGCGGCTTCACCACCTCCGAGTTCTACCAGGACGGCTTCAGTGCCAATCGCGGCTACCCGAGCACGCCGGACGCGGCAAACATCGAACGCATCGAAGTGCTCAAGGGGCCGGCCGCCAGCCTGTACGGACGTGGCGATCCAGGCGGCACAGTGAATATCGTCAGCAAGAAACCCCAACCCGAAGCCTTCACTACGCTGCAAACCAGCGCGGGCAGTTGGGATCGCTACCGTACCGCGCTGGACGTGAATACGCCGCTCGACAGTGAAGGCCGCGTGCTGTCGCGGGTGAACCTGGCGGTTGAAGACAACCACAGTTTTCGCGATCACGTGGACGCCAAGCGAGTGTTCGTCGCGCCGTCCTTCAGTTGGGAACTGGACCCGGATACCACTCTGCTGGTGGAAAGCGAATTCGTGCGCCACGCCTCCACCTTCGACCGCGGCATTGTCGCCGACACCGGCATGTCCCATTCCACGTTCCTCGGCGAGCCCGACGACGGCAATATCCGCAACCACAACAACCGCATCCAGGCCGCGCTGGAACATCACCTCAATGATGCCTGGAAGCTGCGCCTGGCCAGTCATTACAAACAAGGCAGCCTGTGGGGCGACGCTTCGGAAAGCCGTGCGCTGAACGCCGACGGTCACACCGTCAACCGTCGCTACCGTGAGCGCTCAACCGGCTGGCACGACAGCATCACCCAACTGGAACTGCGCGGGCTGTTCGATATTGGCAGCTGGCAGCATGAACTACTGATCGGCACCGAGTACGAGGACTACCGCAAGAAGGAACGAGTGACCGCCATTGGCGGCAGCAACTACCCCGTTGATCTCTACAACCCGGTCTACGGCCAGCCAAAACCCAATGGCACGCGCACCGGTACCGATTTCTTCGAGCAGACCCAAAGCCATGCGCTGAACCTGCAAGACCAGATCGTCTTTACCGACCGCCTGCGCGGCATGGTGGGCGCGCGCTTCGAGCATTTCGACCAGAGCACCGACGACTTCACCCGCAACCACGCCAAAAGCCGGCAAACCCACGACGCCTTCACCCAACGCGCCGGCCTGCTCTATCAACTCACGCCGCAGGTTGGGGTATTCGCCAACGCCTCCACCTCATTCAAGCCCAACAGCGGCCTGGATGCCGCTGGCAAGACCTTCAAGCCCGAAGAAGGTGTGGGGTATGAAGTCGGGGTCAAGAGCGAGCTGTTTGACGACCGCCTCAGCGCCACCCTCGCCGCCTTCCATATCGAAAAGGAAAACGTGCTGACCCTGGACCCGGCGACCAACACCAACCGCGCCATGGGCAAGGCGCGCAGCCAGGGCCTGGACCTGCAACTGACCGGGCAGGTCACCGACGCCATCCGCGTGATCGGCGCGTTGGCCTACATCGACGCCGAAGTGACCAAGGGCGATAAAACCATTCCTGCCGGCAGCCGTATCCTCGGCGTCGCCAAACGCAGCGGCAGTCTGTTGGGGGTGTACCAATTCCAGGACGGCGCATTGCGCGGTTCGGACCTGGGGGCGGCGTTTACCTATGTCGGTGATCGCTCCGGTGAGGCGGGAACAGGTTTTGAACTGCCGGCTTACCACACCGTCGATCTGCTGGCGCATTACAAAGCGACGGAGAATGTCACCGTGGGGCTGAACCTCAACAACCTGTTCAACGAGAAGTACTACGAGCGATCCTACAGCAGCTACTGGGTCAACCCCGGCGAGCCGCGCAACTTCACCGTCAGCCTGAGCCTTAACCTCTGACAGACATGAGACTAAATGTGGGAGGGGGCTTGCCCCCGATGGCGATGTGTCAGTCACTGATGTACTTACTGACTCTCCCTCATCGGGGGCAAGCCCCCTCCCACATTTGGATCGCGGACCGGCAAATGATACCGGTCGGCTCTAAGGCCACCGCGCTTTTGCTTTTGATCTCAGGCGCCCCGTTAAACCACGCTGGCCGAACGCAGGCTTGAATCCGTGGGTAACCCGGCAGGACGCCGGGTTAGCCGCACTGGGCCATGGATGGCCCATTGCGGCGGCCCACGGATTCAAGCCTGCGTTCGGGCACACCGAGCCTAAGCGAGGTGCCGAGTGGTGGGGCAAGAGCGTTTTGCTTACTTTTGCGCTTTTCAAAAGTGAGCCGCCGTCAGGGCGGAACCCTAAGTGGCCGTTACCGCAGAAACGGATATGTACTCGATCAGATCCAACATCCTGGTCGGCCCAGAGGCCGCCATCGGGGGCAAGTCGAATCGTCGCACCGCCCCTCCCACAATTGGATCACCGCAAGGCGTGATTACAGCGTAACCGGCGCTCTTTCGCAGAGGGTATTGAGCGCCGCCGCCCACTGCGGGTCATCGTTCAAGCACGGCACCAATATCAACTCCTCGCCTCCCGCCTCACGGAACTGTTCCAGCCCGCGATCACCGATTTCTTCCAGGGTCTCGATGCAATCGGCGACAAACGCGGGGCACATCACCAGCAGTTTTTTCACGCCTTGCTGCGCCAATGCCTCAAGACGCGCCTCGGTGTAGGGTTCGATCCACTTGGCGCGGCCCAGGCGCGACTGGAACGCCACCGACCACTTGCCATCCGGCAGCCCCAACCGCTCGGCCACATCGCGGGCAACGCTGAAGCATTGCGCGCGATAACAGGTGGCAAGCACCTCAGGCGAGGCATTTTTGCAGCAATCGGCATCCTTGAAACAATGCTGGCCGGTCGGGTCGAGTTTGGTCAGGTGACGCTCGGGCAAGCCGTGGAAACTCAACAGCAGGTGATCGTAAGCCTGTTCCACATGCGGCCGTACACTGGCGGCCAGGGCATCGAGGTACTCAGGCTGGTCGTAGAACGGCTGCAGGATGGAGAATTGCACCTTCAGTTTCTTGTCACGCACCACGCGCCTGGCTTCTTCTATCACCGTGGTCACGGTGCTGTCGGCAAACTGCGGGTACAGCGGCGCCAACGTCACTTTCTGAATGCCCTGGGCGGCCAGGCGCGTCAGCACCGTGTCAAGGGATGGCTCGCCATAACGCATCGCCAGTTCTACCGGGCCCTCGGTCCATTGCGCGGTCATCTGCTGCTGCAGGCGACGGCTGAGGACCACCAGCGGCGAGCCTTCGTCCCACCAGATGGACGCATAGGCATGCGCCGACTGCTCGGGGCGTTTGATCAGGATCAGCGACACCAGCAAGCGACGTACCGGCCACGGCAGGTCGATGACATAAGGGTCCATCAGGAACTGATTGAGGTAGCTGCGCACATCGGCCACCGAAGTGGACTTTGGCGAGCCCAGGTTGACCAGTAACAACGCGTGATCGGTCATGCAACATCCTATCTTTAGAGGCGGCTGGACAAGTCGTCCAGGGCCGCACGCAATTCAGTGAACTGGAAAGTGAAACCTGCGGCCAGCAGCCGCTCAGGCAGTGCCTTTTGCCCGCCAAGCAATAAACCCGACAACTCGCCCAATCCAACCTTCAGCGCAAAGGCCGGCATCGGCATGAACGCCGGGCGGTGCAGCACCTGGCCCAGCGTCTTGGCGAACTCGCGGTTGCGCACCGGGTGTGGCGCGCAGGCATTATAAGGACCACGGGCGTCAGCCTTGTGCAGAAGAAAATCAATCAGGGCGATTTGATCGCGGATATGCACCCATGGCATCCACTGGCGGCCATTGCCGATAGGCCCGCCCAGCGCCAGTTTGAACGGCAGCAACAGGCGCGACAAAAAGCCGCCCTCGGCCGCCAGCACCAGGCCGGTACGCACCAGCACCACGCGAATGCCCAAGGCCTCGGCACGCGCGGCGGTTTCTTCCCAGGCGATACACAACTGACTGGGAAAATCATCCTGCACCGGGCCGCTGTCTTCAGTCAGTTCGCGCTCGCCGCCGTCGCCATACCAGCCCACGGCGGAACCCGAGATCAGCACCGCCGGTTTCTGCTCCAGGCGTTCCAGCCACGCCAGCAGACTTTCGGTCAGGCTGATGCGACTGCTCCACAGCAATGCCTTGCGCTTGTGAGTCCAGGGACGGTCGGCAATCGGCGCACCGGCCAGGTTGACCACCGCGTCCACCGCGCCGATCACGTCCTGCAGGCGCCCAACGCCCAGCACCTGCGCGCCGCAAATACGCGCCACGGATTCAGGGGTACGACTCAACACGGTCAAGCGATGGCCCTGGGCAAGCCAGTGCCGGCACAGTTGACGGCCGATCAAGCCGGTACCGCCGGTCAGCAAAATATGCATGGGACTCTCCTCATGTAACGTTCGCGGCCGCTCACTGGTCTATTTTATAAGCAGGGATCGATTTGATATTCGAGCGTGACGATCGTTTAGCCTGTTGGCTTAACCATAGGTCACGCCACACAATCAGGCACGCCAAAACTTATACCAAAAAACAATATTGTACAGCTATTGGTGTCGGCGTAGTCTGTACCCAAAGGTAAACGAGGCCTCCCATGACTGTCCCCATCGCGATCATAGGTGCCGGCATTGCCGGTCTCTCCGCCGCCCGAGCGTTACGAGACGCGGGGCACGTTGTACACCTCTTCGATAAAAGCCGCGGCAGCGGCGGCCGTATGTCCAGCAAGCGCAGCGACGCCGGCGCGCTGGACATGGGCGCTCAATATTTCACCGCCCGCGACCGGCGCTTCGTCAACGAGGTGCAGCGCTGGCAAAGCCATGGCTGGGCCGAACAGTGGAAACCCCAGCTGTACAACTTCAAGGCCGGCCAGCTGACGCCCTCCCCTGATGAACAGATCCGCTGGGTGGGTACCCCGCGCATGAGCGCCATTACCCGCGCCCTGCTCGATGACCTGCCGGTGGAGTTCGGTTGCCGAATTACCGAAGTATTCCAGGGTACCCAGCACTGGAACCTGCTCGATGCCGATGGCGGCAGTCACGGCCCGTTCAGCCATGTGATCATCGCCACGCCGGCGCCCCAGGCCACCACCCTGCTGGCCGCCGCACCGAAGCTGGCGAGCGCCGTGGCCGGGGTGAAAATGGAGCCGACCTGGGCCATCGCCCTGGCCTTCGACACGCCTCTGGATACGCCGATGGAAGGCTGCTTCGTGCAAGACAGCGCCCTCGACTGGCTGGCGCGCAACCGCAGCAAACCCGGGCGTGACGTCAGCCTCGACACCTGGGTGCTGCATGCCACCAGCACCTGGAGCAAGGCGCACCTGGACCTGCCCAGGGAAGCCGTGATCGAACACCTGCACGGCGCCTTCGCCGAATTGCTGCACTGCGCCATGCCCGCGCCGTCATTCAGCCTGGCCCACCGCTGGCTCTACGCCAGGCCGTCCAGCAGTCATGAGTTCGGGGTGCTGGCCGATGCCGACCTGGGCCTGTTCGTCTGCGGCGACTGGTGCCTGTCCGGGCGCGTCGAAGGCGCCTGGCTCAGCGGCCAGGAGGCGGCGCGACGGTTGATCGAGCACCTGCAATGAACCGCTTGAATCCGGCCAAACTGCTGCTGTCGAAATGGACCGCGACCGCCCCGAAAAACAAGGAAAAACACTTCCTCGTCACCGAGCTGTTCCGTGACGAGGAAGGCACCGTGCTGGAAATCGAACTGCAAGCGGTGATGACCCGGCGCAGCGAACGCCTCCCATGGCAGGCCCTGCAGAACCCTGAACGCTGGAAAATGGGCTGGACGTAAATCCGGGCGAAAAATACCTATACAAAATTATTGACTTGTACAAGATCAAATCTATGATGAGATTTAGTTGTACAGGGATAAAAAACTGTACAGGAATTTCGCAGAGGTTTACCCATGCCCCATTCCGTGAAACCCAAAATCGGCATCAGCGCCTGCCTGCTGGGCGAAAACGTGCGTTTCAACGGCGGGCATAAGCAATCCCTCCTGTGCACCCAGACCCTGGCCGACTACTTCGACTACGTGCCGCTGTGCCCCGAAGTCGCCATCGGCCTGGGCATTCCCCGTGAAACCATTCGCCTGGTCGGCGACCCGGCCAACCCCCAGGCGGTCGGCACCGTGCACCGCGAACTCAACGTGACCCAGCCGCTGGATGAATACGGCCAGCAGATGGCGGCCGAGCACACCGACCTGTGCGGCTACATCTTTATGCAGAAGTCGCCCTCCTGTGGCCTGGAGCGGGTCAAGGTGTACCGTGAGAACGGCGCACCGGTGGATGGCGGCGGGCGCGGTATCTACGCCCAGGCGTTCTGCGCGCGCCACCCCAACCTGCCGGTGGAAGAGGACGGTCGCCTGAATGATCCGGTATTGCGTGAAAACTTCCTCACCCGCGTATTCGTCTACGCCAGCTGGCAACAATTGCTCGCCGAAGGCCTGACGCGTCACCGCCTGCTGGCCTTCCATTCGCGCTACAAATACTTGTTGATGGCCCACAGCCCGGCGCATTACAAAAGCCTCGGCCACCTGCTGGGCAGCATGACCAAGGACACCCACCTGGACGAATTGGCCAGTTGCTACTTCAGCGAACTGATGACCGGCCTGACCAAGTGCGCTACCCGTGGCACCCACACCAATGTGCTGCAACACATCAGCGGCTACCTCAAGCAGGCGATCAGCGCCGATGACAAACAGGAAATGCAAACCGTCATCAGCCAGTACCGCCAAGGCATCGTGCCGCTGGTGGTGCCGCTCACGCTGCTCAAGCATCACTTTCGTCAACACCCGGACCGCTACATTGCGCAGCAGGCCTACCTGCAACCGCACCCGGAAAACCTCAGCCTGCGCAATGCGATCTAGACCATGACAGTTGCCCTGCAAGACGAACCCGGCGAAGACATCGCCCAAGCCCTGCAAAATGGCTGGCTGCCGATCCGCGAGGTGGCGCGCCAGACCGGCGTCAATGCCGTGACCCTGCGCGCATGGGAGCGCCGTTACGGCCTGATCGTGCCCCAGCGCACGCCCAAGGGGCATCGCTTGTTCAGCGCCGACCACGTGCAACGCATCCATGCCATCCTCACCTGGCTCAATCGCGGCGTGCCGGTCAGCCAGGTAAAAGGCTTGATCGACTCCGCCCAAGCCTCCCCCGAACCGATGGAAAACGAATGGCACACCTTGCGCCAAACCTTACTGACGGCCATCGCTGAGCTGGCCGAACGTCGGGTCGACGATGCCTTCAACCAGGCCATGGCGCTCTATCCGCCACGCACCTTGTGCGAGCAATTGATGCTGCCACTGCTCAGCGAGCTGGAACAGAAGTGGCAGGGTCAGTTCGGCGCACAGATGGAGCGGGTATTTTTCCTGTCCTGGTTGCGCAGCAAGTTCGGCGCGCGCATTTACCACAACAACCGGCAACTCCACGGCACCCCGCTGTTGCTGGTCAACCACTCCGACTTGCTCCTGGAGCCGCACCTGTGGCTCAGCGCCTGGCTGGCCAGCAGCGCCGACTGCCCGGTAGAGGTGTTCGACTGGCCGCTGCCCCCCGGCGAATTGGCGCTGGCGGTGGAACACCTGCAACCGCGCGCCGTATTGCTGTATTCCAGCAAGGCGCTGCAGGTCGCGGCACTCATGAAACTGCTGGCGGGCATTGGTTGCCCGATATTGATTGCCGGACCGGCGGTCTGCATCCACCACGCCGAGTTGGCCGTACTAACCCGTGACATCCCCGAGTTGTTCGTCGCCGAAGACCCGTTGGCGGCCCACCAGATATTGATCCAGCGTGGAATCGTCTAAATGCACTTGATCTGGCTGCGCACCGACCTGCGCCTTCATGACAACACCGCCCTGACTGCCGCCAGCCAGCGAGGCCCGGTCGCGGCCATTTACCTGATCCCCCCGCAACAATGGCTGGCCCACGATGATGCGCCGTGCAAGGTGGATTTCTGGCTGCGCAACCTGCACGCGTTAGAGCAAGCGCTCGCAGACGTGAACATCCCGCTGCTGATCCGCCACGCCGACACCTGGGACCAGGCGCCAGGCGTATTGAGCCAGCTATGCCGGGAGCTCAAGGTCGAGTCGGTGCACGTCAACGAGGAATACGGGATCCACGAGAGCCGTCGCGACAGCGCCGTGGCCCAGGCCCTGGAAGCAGACGGCGTGACCTTCCACAGCTACCTCGACCAGCTGTTCTTCCAGCCGGGCAGTGTGTTGACCAAGTCCGGCACCTACTTTCAAGTGTTCAGCCAGTTCCGCAAGGTCTGCTACACCCGTCTGCACAGCGCCTTGCCGCCTTTGGTGGCAAGCCCCAAGGCCCAGGCCGTGCTCGACCTGCAAAGCGATGCCATCCCCACCCGCGTTGAAGGTTTCGAGCCGCCCAGCGAAACCTTGCGCGCTCTCTGGCCCGCCGGTGAAGACGAGGCGCGCAGGCGCCTCGACGCCTTCGCCGATGAGCAGATCAGTTACTACAAGGACGAGCGCGACTTTCCCGCCAAGCCCGGCACCAGCCAGTTGTCCGCCTACCTTGCCGCCGGGGTCGTGTCGCCGCGCCAGTGTCTGCACGCCGCGTTGCAGTCCAATCAGGGCGAGTTCGAAAGCGGTGACATCGGCACGATCACCTGGATCAACGAACTGCTGTGGCGCGAATTCTACAAACACATCCTCGTGGGCTACCCGCGCGTTTCCCGTCACCGTGCGTTCCGTCCCGAAACCGAGGCGGTGGCCTGGCGCGACGCCCCCAAGGACCTGGCCGCCTGGCAACAGGCGCGCACCGGTTTGCCGATCATCGATGCGGCCATGCGCCAACTGCTGGAAACCGGCTGGATGCACAACCGCCTGCGCATGGTGGTGGCGATGTTCCTGACCAAGAACCTGCTGATCGACTGGCGCGAAGGCGAGCGCTTCTTCATGCGACACCTGATCGACGGCGACCTGGCGGCCAACAACGGCGGCTGGCAGTGGAGTTCCTCGACGGGTACCGACTCGGCGCCGTATTTCCGGATTTTCAGCCCGCTGAGCCAGTCGGAAAAATTCGACAGCGAAGGGTTGTTCATCAAGCACTGGCTGCCGGAACTGGCCGCGCTGAATAAAAAAGAAGTGCACAACCCCGAAGCGGCCGGCGGGCTGTTCGGCGTGGCCGACTACCCGCGCGCCATTGTCGACCTGAAGAAATCCCGCGAGCGTGCCCTCGCCGCCTTTCGCAGCCTGCCTTCGCGTCAGGAGATGGCCGACCATGAGTGACTTCCTGCGCCATTTCGGCCACACCTTTGCCACGCTGAACAAGCACAATCTGCACCTGCTCGACAGCCTGTACAGCGACGACATCGTGTTTGCCGACCCGCTGCATGAAGTCCACGGCCTGCCCGAGCTGCATCGCTACTTCGCGCAGCTGTACAGCAACGTCAACCAGTTGGACTTTGATTTCCACGGCTTCGACCAAACGGCCGAAGGCGAAGGCTACCTGCGCTGGACCATGAACTTTCGTCACCCGCGCCTGGACGGCGGCGAGCTGATCAGTGTGCAAGGTTGTTCCCACCTGATGTGGCGCGACAAGGTTTACCGACACCGCGATTATTTCGATGCCGGCGCTCTGCTTTATGAACACCTGCCGGTCCTCGGCGGCGTCATCAGTTGGCTGAAAAGGAGAATGGGATGAGCCTGACACCGCCCCGTCGTTATTGGTTGACCGGCGCCAGCAGTGGCATCGGTGCAGCGCTCGCCGTGGAGTTGCTCAACAGCGGCGCCCATGTGGCGCTCAGTTCCCGCACAAAGGGCCCACTGGAGGCGCTCGCCCAGCGCTATCCGGGGCAAGTGCTGGTGGTGGCCGGCGACTTGACCAACAGCCAGACCGTGCGCGAAATCGGTGAGCGCATCAGCGAGGCCTGGGGTTCGCTGGATACGGTGATCCTCAACGCCGGCACCTGTGAATATGTCGACGCCAGGCAATTCGATGCGTCGATCATCGAACACGTGGTGCGCACCAACCTCCTGGCCAGCAGTTATTGCATCGAAGCGGCGTTGCCGCTGTTGCGTGCCGGGCGTACGCCGCATCTGGTGGGCGTGGCCAGCGCCGTGACGTACCTGCCCATGCCCCGTGCTGAAGCCTACGGCGCTTCGAAGGCGGGGCTGCGCTATTTGTTCGAGTCTCTGCGCATCGGCCTGTCGCCGGAGAACATCGACGTCACCGTGATCAGCCCGGGCTTTGTCGACACGCCGCTGACCGAACGCAATGACTTCCCCATGCCCTTGAGTTGGCCCGCCGACAAGGCTGCCAGGCATATCTTTGCCAAGCTGGAAAAGCGCCCCCTGGAGATCGCCTTTCCGGCCTTGTTCATCGCAGCCCTGTGGCCGTTGTCGAAGCTGCCTAACCGCGCGCAGCTGATCATCGGCAAACGCATGTTGCGCAGCCCGCCGCCGCACAAGGACGACCTGTGAAGATCGCCATTATCGGCAGCGGCATCGCCGGGCTGACCAGCGCCTACCTGCTCAGTCGTCGTCATGACATCACACTGTTCGAAGCGGGCGACTGCCTCGGCGGGCATACCCACACCGCCAACGTGACGGTCGAAGGCAAGCGCTATGCGGTGGACACCGGTTTCATCGTGTTCAACGACTGGACCTACCCGAACTTTATCCGCCTGCTGGGGCAGATCGGGGTCACGTTCAAACCCACCGAAATGAGTTTTTCGGTGTGCGATGAAAGTACGGGGTTGGAATACAACGGCAATAACCTCAACAGCCTGTTTGCCCAGCGCCGCAATATTTTGTCGCCGGGGTTCTGGGGCATGCTGCGCGATATCCTGCGCTTTAATCGCCAGGCACCGCTGGATCTGCAAGAGCAGCGCATCAATGCCGACATGACCCTGGGCGATTATCTCGACGCCGGCGGCTACGGCCCGCGATTTATCCGGCATTACATCGTGCCGATGGGCGCGGCGATCTGGTCGATGTCATTGGCCGACATGCTCAACTTTCCGTTGCAGTTCTTCGTGCGCTTCTTCAAGAACCACGGCCTGCTTTCAGTGAGCAACCGTCCGCAATGGTGCGTGATCGACGGGGGCTCCAGCAGCTATATAGAGCCCTTGACCCGCAACTTTCGCGAACGGATACGCCTCAACTGCCCGGTGCAAAACGTGCAACGCACCGACGACGGCGTGGTTATCCACAGCCCGCTCGGCAGCGAGACTTTCGACCGCGTGGTGTTCGCCTGCCACAGCGACCAGGCCCTGGCATTGCTCGCCGACCCGAGCGAGGCCGAACAACAGATCCTCGGCGCCCTGCCCTATGCCGACAACGACGTGGTGCTGCACACCGACACACGACTGCTGCCCGACCGCAAGCTGGCCTGGGCCAGTTGGAATTACCGGCTGGGCGGCAATCAACAGCAGCAGGCCGCCGTCACCTACGACATGAACATCCTGCAAGGCATCGACAGCGCCACCACCTTTTGCGTGAGCCTCAACCAGACATCGGTGATCAACCCGCTGAAGATCCTGGCGCGCTACACCTACGCCCATCCGCAATACAGCCTGGCGGCGGTGGCCGCACAGGCGCGCTGGGAAGAATTGCACGGCGCGCGCAACACGTTCTACTGCGGCGCCTATTGGGCCAATGGTTTCCATGAAGACGGCGTGGTCAGCGCCCTGCGCGTGGCCCAGGCGTTTGGGGAAACCCTGTGAACAGCGCCCTGTACAGCGGCTGGATCGCCCATCGCCGGTTTGCGCCCAAGGCCCATGCCTTTCGCTACCGCATCGGCCTGCTGTACCTGGACCTCAGCGAGCAGGACGCCGTGCTCGCGCTCTCGCCCCTGGCAGGCAGCAGCCGCCTGGCGCCCTTCGGCTTTCGCCAGCAGGACTACCTGCGCGCGTTCACTCGCCACGGCATGTCCTTGAGCGATGCGGTGCGCCATGAAGTCGGCAAGGCCCTGGGACGCACGCCACAGGGTGCTATCTGTCTGCTGACCCAGGCGCGCAGCTGGGGACTGGCATTCAATCCGGTGAGCTTCTTCTATTGCTTCGAAGCCGACGGGCAACTGGCGGCGATCCTGTGCGAAGTCACCAACACCCCGTGGCGCGAGCGCTATCACTACGTGCTGCCGGCCCAGGCACTGGGCGCCGATGAGCACCAGCACTTCGCCGTGGCCAAGGCGTTCCATGTGTCGCCGTTTCTGCCGCGCGACCTGGAATACCGCATGAGCTTCAGCCCGCCCGGCGCCAGGCTCGGCGTGCACATGGCCGATTGGCAGGGCGCGGATAAAGTCTTCGACGCCACCTTGAGCCTGCAAAAAGAAGCCCTGAACCGCGCCAGTCTGCATCGTTATCTATGGCGCTTTCCGTGGATGACCGCCAAGACCTGCCTGGCGATTTACTGGCAGGCCATGCGCCTGTTGCTCAAACGCACACCGATTTTTTCCCACCGGGCCGCCGATGGCGCCTCCAGCACCGCCGTCGGGTATACCAAGGATCGCCGCCATGAAATCCCCTAGCTTATCGGTCAAGACCCATCGCCTGAACGTCAATGGCATGACCGCTGCGCTGCTGCGCAAGGGCGTGTTGCGCCAACTCGGCCAATTGCGCCACGGCCAATTGGTGATCGTCGAGGACGGCGAGCGACACGTTTTCGGCGCACGGGAAGCGCATCTTTTGGGGGAAATCCAGATCCTCGACTCGGCGGTGTGGGGCCTGGTGGCCGCCAACGGTTCGATCGGCGCCGGCGAAGCGTTTATCCACGGCTACTGGAGCAGCCCGGACCTGACCGCCGTGGTGCGTGTGATGGTCAGCAACCTGGAGGTGCTCGATGCCATGGAGGGCGGCCTGGCTCGCCTGGCGCGGCCGTTCACCCAGGGCCTGCACTGGCTCAACCGCAACACACGCAAGGGCTCGCGAAAGAACATCGAAGCCCATTACGACCTGGGCAACGACCTGTTCCAGGAGTTTCTCGACCCGACCATGATGTATTCGGCGGCGCAATTTCTCAGCGCCGACGACACCCTGGAACAGGCGCAACTGAACAAGCTGGAACGCATCTGCCAGAAACTGTCGCTCAAGCCTACCGACCATCTGCTGGAAATCGGCACCGGGTGGGGCAGCATGGCGCTGTACGCGGCGCAGCATTACGGTTGCAAGGTCACCACCACGACCCTGTCCAGGGAACAGTTCGCCTACACCGCGCAGCGCATCGAAGCGGCGGGCCTGCAAGAGCAGGTGACATTGTTGCTGCAGGACTACCGCGACCTGACCGGTAAGTACGACAAGCTGGTGTCCATCGAAATGATCGAAGCGGTGGGCCATCGCTTCCTGCCCACGTATTTCAAACAGTGCGCGCACTTGCTCAAACCCGACGGCCTGATGCTGCTGCAAGCCATCACCATCCGCGAACAACGTTATGAGCAGGCCAGGAACAGCGTCGACTTTATCCAGCGCTACATCTTTCCCGGTGGCGCCCTGCCCAGCGTGCAGAACATGCTGCAGATCGTCTGCCGCGACACCGACATGAACCTGCTGCACATGGAGGATTTCGGGCTGCACTACGCGCGCACCCTGCGCCTGTGGCATGACAACTTTCGCGGGGCCCATGGGCGCCTGGCGGAGCTTGGCTACGACGAGTACTTCCTGCGTTTGTGGGAGTTCTACCTGTGCTACTGCGAAGGCGGCTTCATGGAGCGTACGATCGGCACCGCGCAGTTGCTGCTGGCCAAGCCCGCAGCCATCAACCCGCCGTTGCTCGGGCGCTTTAATGCTTAAATCCCTGGCCAACGCCGCGCTGTTTCAATGCGGCTGGTTTGCCTCTGTGCTCGGCGGCGACAGCCCGTGGTTGCTGGCAGGGTTGGCGGTACTGCTCATCCATCTGCTGTGGATCAGCTCATTGACCGATGAAGGCGCGCTGATCATCGGCGTGACACTCGCCGGCACGTTGCTCGACACGCTGTTGCGCACCCTCGGGGTTTTCCACTTCAGCGAGCCGGGGCCGTTGATTCCCTTCTGGCTGATGCTGCTGTGGGCCTTGCTGGGCACCACCTTGCGCCATTGCCTGGCCTGGAGCGCCCGCCCCTGGTGGCGCGCCGCGCTATTGGGCGCAGTGGGCGGACCGCTGTCGTATTACGCCGGCAGCCAACTGGCTGGGGTGCAGTTCGGCTATGGCCTGGGCCCGACAATGGCCGGGCTGGCGGTGCTCTGGGCCGTGGTTTTCCCGCTGCTGGCAGCAGCAGCCACAAGCGGCGGACTTCCAACAACGCTTAAAAGATGAAGCCGGTCGGCTTCTGCTTGCAGCTTGCCGCTTAAAGCTTGAAGCTGCCGGCCTATGACCAACATCCCTCACACCCAAATCACTGAACCCGCCGTCACCTGCTCGACGTGCGCGGCCTGCTGCTGCCAGCTGGAAGTGATGCTGATCACCGACACCGGCGTGCCGCCGCGCTATATCGACACCGATGACTGGGGCGGCGAAGTGATGCTGCGCCTGGATGATGGCTGGTGTGCGGCGTTGGACCGGGACACGATGATGTGCACGATCTATGAGCTTCGGCCGTTGATATGCCGGGAATTCGAGATGGGGGCACCGGAATGCCTTGAAGAGCGTGCAGGCATTGCCACGGTCTACCGCTGATATTCAAATGAGTACCGTAGCTGGCTGGCCAGCTCCAGATCCAAATGTGGGAGGGGGCTTGCCCCCGATTGCGGTGGGTCAGTTGTACATCTATTAGCTGACACTCTGCCATCGGGGGCAAGCCCCCTCCCACATTAGTTTTTCTGTGTGCTTTTACAGCGGCATGGTGTAGTGCAGCGCGTAGCTCTCTACCCCATCGTTATTGCTGCTGATACCGGCGTTGGAATAGTGCGTGGCACGAATACCCACTTCATGCCCGCCGGCAAACCGCAGGCCGAAACCCAGGCGGTCTTCGAACTGGAAGGACTGGCCGATGTTGTTGTCTTCCAGCTTGGTGCGGGAGAACAACGCCACCCCGATCCCGGCCTCGATGTAAGGTTTGACCGACTCACCGGCAAACTCATACACAAACACCGGCGAGAACGACAGGCTGCTGGCGCCTGCGCGGTCATCACCTTCCCAATACGTATAAGCGCCGCTCCAGTAGCCTGTCAGGCGACCGACATTGCTCTGCATCCAGCTTTTGTCCCAATCGGAGGTCAGGCCCAGACGGTACGTCAGCGTTGAATCGCTGGTGCTGCCCAGGCCGAACTCCAGGCCGGCGGCCTGGGTGGTAATAGAGTGTCCCACCATCACAGCCGCAATAGCAGCCATACAGAACAAGCGCTTCATAGAAACTACCTTTGCGAACGAAGTTATTGATTATTTACAGGCCATCTCGCAATAGAAGCCAGCGTAGAGCCAGAAGTTCAGCGAGATTTCACGAAATTTTCACGAGGCGAAGCTTCGCACAACTCCAGGATATTTCCAAAGTGTCGGTAGGATATTTCTGAGGTGACTGACATCACCGCTGGTCCAGAACTGCGCAGGGCGAGGTGCACAGCCGGCCAGCAAGTCCCGCTCACCCAGTAGACGCTTGAGCTGGCGCGCGACGGCGGCGCCGGTGTCGATCAGGATGATGCTTGCGGGCAGCATCTGCGCCAGCAGTGGCTTGAGGAAGGGATAGTGGGTGCAGCCGAGGATGATGGTGTCGCAACCGGCGCTGAGCAGCGGTTCGACGTAGCCCTGCAGTAACTGGCGCAGGGCCGGGCTGTTCAGGTCGCCGGTTTCAATCAGCTCCACCAGGCCCGGACAGGGTTGGGTAATCACCCGCACGTCAGTGGCGAAGCGGTCGAGCAAGGCGGCGAACTTGGCGCTTTGCAGGGTGCCGGTGGTGGCCAGCACGCCGACCACGCCACTGCGCGTCGCGGCAGCCGCCGGTTTTACCGCAGGCTCCATGCCGACCAAGGGCCAATCGGGGTAGTCCTGGCGCAAATCGGCAACGGCGGCAACCGTGGCAGTGTTACAGGCAATCACGAACGCTTTGGCGCCCTGCTCGCGAAAAAACTCGGCAACCCGCCGCGAGCGCTCGCGAATGAAGGCCGGGGTTTTCTCGCCATAGGGGATATGCCCGCAATCGGCCACGTACAACAGTGACTCATGGGGCAATAACTGTTGGATTTCGTCCAGTACCGACAGGCCGCCGACCCCGGAATCGAACACACCGACGGGCGCGTCCTTAAGCATGGTGCGTCCCGCACACGCTGCAAGCCGGGTCGCGTTTGACCCGCAACTCACGAAACCGCGTGGTCAGCGCATCGATCAGCAACAAGCGCCCTACCAGCGGCTCACCAAAGCCGGCCAGCAGCTTCAAGGCTTCCAACGCTTGCAGGCTGCCGACCAGCCCCACCAGCGGGCCGACGACGCCGGCTTCGCTGCAGGTCAGTTCGGTGTCGCTGCCGTGCCCGTACAAGCAGTGGTAGCAGGGGCTTTCGGGGCGCCGTGGGTCGAAGACCGACAACTGCCCTTCAAGGCGAATCGCCGCGCCACTGACCAACGGTTTACCTGCGACAACGCAGGCAGCATTGACCGCTTCGCGGGTGGAAAAATTGTCGCTGCAATCGAGTACCACATCCACCGCTGCAACGGCCCCGGCCAATGAGTCGGCATCCAGCGCGGCGCGGTGGGCGACCAGTGTGACCTCGGGGTTGATCGCGCTCAGCCGACGCAGGGCCGAATCGACCTTGGTCTGCCCGACGCTGTCGGTGTCATGGATGATCTGGCGTTGCAGGTTGGTCAGGTCGACCGTGTCGAAATCCGCCAGATGCAGCTCGCCGACCCCGGCGGCGGCCAGGTACAGCGCGACCGGCGCACCCAGCCCTCCCAGGCCGACGATCAACGCGCGGCTGTTTTTCAGGCGCAACTGGCCGTCGATGTCGACCTGCTGCAACAGAATCTGCCGGCTGTAGCGCAACAGCTCGTGGTCGCTCAGCACGGGCGGCGTCCCAGGGTGATACGTTCATGGCCGCCGAGGTCGATACGGCTGTGCACCTGTTCAAAGCCTTCACTGAGCAACAGGTCACGCACGGCAGCGGCCTGGTCGTAGCCATGCTCCAGCAACAGACGGCCGCCGGCATTCAAGTGGGACGGGGCCTGCTGGATGATCAGGCGCAGGTCGTCCAGCCCATCATGGCCGGCCACCAGCGCGCTGGCCGGCTCGAAGCGCACGTCGCCTGCGGCCAGGTGCGGGTCGTTGGCGGCGATATACGGCGGGTTGCTGATGATCAGGTCATAGGTATGGCCTTGCAGCGCATCGAACCAATGGCTGTTGAGCACCACCGCATTATTGAGGTGCAGCCGCTGGCGGTTGCGCTCGGCCAGGGCCACGGCCTCCAGCACGCGGTCGACCGCCGTGACCTGCCACATTGCACGCTCACTGGCCAGGGCCAGGGCGATGGCACCGCTGCCGGTGCCCAAGTCCAGGACCTTGGCGGGCAGGGCCGGCAATAATTCCAGGGCGGTTTCCACCAGCAGCTCGGTGTCCGGACGCGGGATCAGCGTGTGGGGCGCGACCTCCAGGTCCAGCTTCCAGAAGCCTTGCTGGCCGAGGATATAGGCCACCGGCTCACCGCCGCGACGGCGTTGCAGATAGTCGGCAAACGTCAGGGCGTGCTCGCTGCTGACGATCTTTTCCGGCCAGGTGTGCAAATAGCTGCGGGACTTGCCCAGGGCAGCGGCCAGCAACAGCTCGGCATCCAGGCGCGCGGAGGGCGAGTCGGGCAGGTCGGCGGCGCGCAACAGGCTGGCAATGATGGTCATTTATTCACCTATCGCCGCCAATTGATCGGCCTGGTATTCGGCGAGCAGCGGCTCGATCACCGCATCCACGCCACCGGCCAGGATTTCATCCAGGGAATACAGGGTGAGGTTGACCCGATGGTCGGTGACCCGGCCCTGGGCAAAGTTGTAGGTGCGGATGCGTTCGGAGCGATCGCCCGAGCCCACCAGCAGCTTGCGCTCGCTGGCAATCGCGTTGGCGGCGGCGCTGGTCTGCTGGTCATTCAACTTGGCCGACAGCCAGGACATCGCCCGCGCACGGTTCTTGTGCTGGGAACGTTCTTCCTGGCATTCCACCACAATGCCCGACGGCAAGTGGGTGATCCGGATCGCCGAGTCGGTCTTGTTGACGTGCTGGCCGCCCGCGCCCGACGAGCGGTAGGTATCGACGCGCAAGTCCGCCGGGTTGATCTCGATCGCTTCCTGCTCGTCCGGCTCGGGCAACACCGCCACGGTACAGGCCGACGTGTGGATACGGCCCTGGGACTCCGTCGCCGGGACGCGTTGCACACGGTGCGCGCCGGACTCGAACTTGAGCTTGCCGTAGACGTTATCGCCTTCAACCCGTGCGATGACTTCTTTATAGCCGCCGTGCTCACCTTCGTTCTCGGACAGGATTTCCACACGCCAGCCGCGACGCTCGGCGTAACGCGAGTACATGCGAAACAGGTCGCCGGAGAAAATCGCCGCCTCGTCGCCGCCGGTGCCGGCGCGGATTTCGAGGTACACGTTGCGTCCATCGTTAGGGTCTTTGGGCAGCAACATCCGTTGCAGGTCGCCTTCCAGTTCGGCGAGTTTTTCCTTGGCCTCGCGCACTTCTTCCACGGCCATTTCGCGCATGTCCGGGTCGTTGTCCTTGAGCAGCGCCTGGGCGCCCTCGAGGTCGGCCTGCACTTTCAGCAGGTCTTTGTAGGTGGTCACGACCGGTTCAACTTCGGCGTACTCCTTGGAATAGGCGCGGAATTTGCTTTGATCGGAGATGACCTCGCCATCGCCGAGCAAGGCGGTCAGTTCTTCGAAACGGTCCTGGAGCACATCCAGTTTATTGAGCAGTGACGCTTTCATTGCGGTTTTTTATCCGAAGAGCTATCTGACGCGCCCTCACCGAGGGCAAAGAGTTCCTGGGCCATGGCCAGCGCATCGAGGCGGCCTTCGGCGGTAAGCTTTTTCAACTGTACGCTGGGCGCGTGGAGCAGCTTGTTGGTCAGGCCACGGGCCAGCTGCATCAGCACCTCCTCGGCGCTGCTGCCATTGGCCAACAGCCGCTGGGCCTTGATCAGTTCCTCATCGCGCAGGCGTTCGCCCTGCTGACGATACGCCTTGAGCACATCCACCGCCGCCAGCTCGCGCAGGCGCACCATGAAATCATCAGCGCCGATGCTGACCATTTCCTCGGCGGCCTGGGCAGCACCCTGGCGACTCTTGAGATTTTCGGCGACCACTTCGTGCAAATCATCGACGCTATAGAGGTAAACGTCGTCCAACTCGCCGACTTCAGGCTCGATATCCCGGGGAACGGCAATATCCACCATAAAGATCGGCTTGTGCTTGCGCAGCTTCAACGCGCTCTCGACCGCGCCTTTGCCCAGGATCGGCAACTGACTGGCGGTGGAACTGATGACGATGTCGCTGCGCACCAGTTCGGCCGGGATGTCCGACAGCAGCACGGCATGGGCGCCGAACTGCTCGGCGAGGATGCTCGCGCGCTCAAGCGTGCGGTTGGCCACCACAATACGCTTCACGCCCAGCTCATGCAGGTGGCGGGCGACCAGGGTAATGGTTTCGCCGGCACCGATCAGCAGCGCCTGGCTGCGCTGCAAGTCGCTGAAAATCTGCTTGGCCAGGCTGACGGCGGCAAACGCCACGGACACCGGGTTCTCGCCGATGGCCGTGTCGGTGCGCACTTGCTTGGCGGAATTGAAGGTGGCCTGGAACAGACGCCCCAGCAGCGGGCCGACGGTGCCGGCCTCGCGGGCCACGGCATAGGCTGACTTCATCTGGCCCAGAATCTGCGGCTCACCCAACACCAGTGAGTCGAGACCGGCCGCCACGCGCATCATGTGACGAACGGCCGCATCCTCTTCATGCACATAAGCGCTGGCGCGCAGGTCGTCGAGGTCCAAATGGTGATAATCGGCCAGCCAGCGCAGCACGACATCCGCCGAGAGATGCTCCTGCTCTATATAAAGCTCGCTGCGATTGCAGGTCGAAAGGATCGCAGCTTCGCGACTGTCGGTGAGCCGGCAGAGCTGCTGCAAGGCCTCAACCAACTGCTCCGGCGTAAACGCCACGCGCTCGCGCACGTCTACTGAGGCAGTCTTGTGGTTAATACCGAGTGCGAGGAAGGCCATTCAATATCGCTGATGATGTCGGGAAGCCGACAATTGTCCTACTTCGAAAGATCCAGAACAACCACCGTCGTCTATTGTCCCTATACCTTATGCCTATCAATGCCACTCTGTAGGAGCGAGCTTGCTCGCGAAAATCGTCAACGATAACGCGGGAAGCCTGGAGCTCAGCGGCGCTCTCAGGTTTTTCGCGAGCAAGCTCGCTCCTACAAAGGAAAGGCAAAAGGCAGCAATAGTCGTATTCCGAGTGCCCCGGTTATGTTTGGCCGAAGGCTTGTGTCATGATGATCCGACCGCAGGTTAGTCGTCCTCTTCCTATATGAATAGATCTTCCGCGTTGCTCCTTGCTTTTGTCTTCCTCAGCGGCTGTCAGGCCATGGCACCCGTGCCGCCGGACGCTGCACAGCCGGTGGAAGACAGCACCCCCGTCCCTGAAAAGCCCAAGGTTTATTCCTCGTTCAGCGAAGAAACGGTCTACAGCCTGCTGACCGCAGAACTGGCCGGCCAGCGTAATCGCTTCGATATTGCGCTGGACAACTACGTCACCCAGGCCATCAATACTCAGGACCCCGGTATCTCGGAGCGCGCGTTTCGCATCGCCGAGTACCTGGGGGCCGACCAGGCCGCGCTGGACGCCTCGTTGATCTGGGCGAAAAACGCCCCGGACGACCTTGAGGCTCAGCGTGCAGCCGCCGTGCAGTTGGCACGCGCCGGGCGCTATGACGACTCCATGGTCTACATGGAAAAAGTCTTGCAGGGCAAGGGCGACACGCATTTCGACTTCCTGGCGCTGTCGGCTGCCGATACCGACCCGGACACGCGCAATGGCCTGATGAAGAGTTTCGACCGCCTGCTGCAAAAGCATCCGAAGAACAGCCAGCTGATTTTCGGCAAAGCGCTGTTGCTGCAACAGGACGATGAAGCCGACGCCGCCCTCAAGCTGCTGGAGCAGAACCCGCCGGAAGACGGTGAAATCGCACCGATCCTGCTGCGCGCACGCCTGCTGCAGAACCTCAACCGCGGCAAGGAAGCGATTCCGCTGCTGGAAAAAAGTATCAAGAAGTATCCGGACGACAAGCGCCTGCGCCTGACTTATGCGCGGATGCTGGTAGAGCAGGACCGCATGGAAGACGCCAAAGTGCAGTTCGCCAACCTGGTCCAGCAGTACCCGGACGACGACGAACTGCGCTACTCCCTCGCACTGGTGTGCCTGGAAGCCAAGGCCTGGGACGAGGCCAAGGGCTACCTGGAAGAGCTGGTCGCACGCGAAAGCCATGTGGATTCGGCGCACCTGAACCTGGGCCGCATCGCTGAAGAGCGCAACGACCCACAAGCGGCTCTGCTTGAGTACGCCCAGGTCGGCCCGGGCAATGACTACCTGCCGGCCCAGTTGCGCCAGGCCGATATCCTGATCAGCAACGGTCGTACGGATGAAGCGGAGAAACGCCTGGCCGCCGCCCGCGATGCCGAACCGGACTACGCGATCCAGCTGTACCTGATCCAGGCCGAAACCTTGTCGGCCAACAAACAGGGCGAACGCGCCTGGAAATTGCTGCAACAGGCGTTGCTGCAATACCCCGACGACCTGAACCTGCTCTACACCCGCGCCATGCAGGCGGAAAAACGCAATGACCTGGCGCAGATGGAAAAAGACCTGCGCCTGATCATCAAGCGCGACCCGGACAACGCCATGGCCCTCAACGCCCTGGGGTACACCTTGTCCGACCGCACCACGCGCTACGCTGAAGCCAAGGTGCTGATCGAACAGGCCCACAAGCTCAACCCGGAAGACCCGGCCGTGCTCGACAGCCTGGGCTGGGTCAATTATCGCCTGGGCAACCTCGACGAGGCCGAGCGCTTGCTGCGCCAGGCCCTGGAGCGCTTCCCCGACCATGAAGTCGCCGCTCACCTGGGCGAAGTGTTGTGGGCCAACGGCAAGCAACGCGAAGCGCGACAGATCTGGGCAAAATTCCTCAAGGAACAACCCGAAAGCCCTATCCTGCGCAGCACCATCAAGCGCCTGACCGGATCCGAGACCCTATAAGCTTATGTTTTTGCGCCACGTTATCGTTTTCAGTTTCATCGCCCTGCTCGCCGGTTGCGCGGGTTTTGGTTCCCGCGAATCCGTTGAAGGCCAGGGCAACCCGGCACAATGGCAACAGCACAAGGACCAGCTCAGCAGCATCGACGGCTGGCAGATCGAAGGCAAGGTCGGGGTGCGCGCGCCAAAGGATTCCGGCAGCGGCACCTTGTTCTGGCTGCAGCGCCAGGATTACTACGATATTCGCCTCTCCGGCCCGCTGGGTCGCGGTGCGGCCCGCTTGACCGGGCGCCCCGGGCAAGTGAGCCTTGAAGTGGCCAACCAGGGCCGCTACGAAGCGACCTCCCCGGAAGAACTGCTGGAGCAGCAGATCGGCTGGAAACTGCCGGTCTCGCACCTGGTGTGGTGGGTGCGCGGACTCCCGGCGCCGGACAGCAAAAGCCGCTTGAGCCTCAATGGCGACAGTCGCCTGGCCTCCCTGGAACAGGATGGCTGGCAGGTCGAGTACCTGAGCTACGTGCAACAGAACGGTTACTGGCTGCCCGAGCGCATCAAACTGCACGGCACCGACCTTGACGTCACGCTGGTGATCAAGGACTGGCAACCGCGCAAGCTGGGGCAATAACGTGACAGTCGCAAAACTCACGCTGCCCTCCCCCGCCAAACTCAATCTGATGCTGCACATCCTTGGTCGCCGTGAAGACGGCTACCACGAGTTGCAGACGCTGTTTCAATTTCTCGACTACGGCGATGAACTGACGTTCGCCGTGCGTGACGATGGCGTGATCAAGCTGCACACCGAATTTGCAGGCGTGCCCCACGACAGCAACCTGATCGTGAAAGCGGCGAAAAATCTTCAGCAGCAATCGGGCTGCCCACTCGGCATTGATATCTGGATCGATAAAATCCTGCCCATGGGCGGCGGCATCGGCGGCGGCAGCTCAAATGCCGCCACGACATTGCTCGGGCTCAACCACGTGTGGCAGCTGGGCTGGGACCAGGATCGCCTGGCCGCGCTGGGCCTGACGCTCGGTGCCGACGTCCCGGTTTTCGTGCGTGGGCATGCCGCATTTGCCGAGGGTGTGGGGGAGAAACTGACCCCTGTAGACCCCGAAGAGCCGTGGTATCTCGTGCTTGTGCCGCAAGTATCTGTAAGTACAGCAGAAATTTTTTCAGATCCGTTGTTGACACGTAACTCTTCTCCCATTAAAGTGCGCCCCGTTCCCAAGGGAAACAGTCGAAATGACTGCTTACCGGTTGTAGCAAGGCGTTATCCAGAGGTACGTAACGCTTTGAATTTGTTAGGTAAATTTACCGAAGCAAAATTAACCGGAACTGGAAGTTGTGTGTTTGGGGGCTTCCCAAGCAAAGCTGAAGCTGATAAAGTCTCGGCCCTTCTTACAGAGACCCTTACAGGGTTTGTAGCAAAGGGAAGCAACGTTTCGATGTTGCATCGCAAGCTGCAAAATCTGCTCTAAAAGGAATCGAGTGTTAGGCACTCGTTGCAACAGATACAGGGGCGTCGCCAAGCGGTAAGGCAGCAGGTTTTGATCCTGCCATGCGTTGGTTCGAATCCAGCCGCCCCTGCCATTTTCTAATACTCATCCAGGTTACCCTCAGCCTCTAGGTACTGCGCGTGTCCAAGATGATGGTCTTTACGGGGAATGCCAACCCCGATCTGGCTCGACGTGTCGTACGTCAGCTGCATATCCCTCTCGGTGACATCTCTGTCGGTAAATTCTCCGACGGCGAAATTACAGCCGAGATCAATGAAAATGTCCGCGGTAAAGACGTCTTCATTATCCAGCCGACCTGCGCTCCGACCAACGATAACCTGATGGAACTCGTCGTGATGGCTGATGCCTTCCGCCGCTCCTCAGCGACTCGAATCACAGCTGTAATCCCTTACTTTGGTTATGCCCGTCAGGATCGCCGTCCGCGTTCCGCACGTGTGGCCATCAGCGCGAAAGTCGTTGCTGACATGCTGACCGTGGTAGGTATCGACCGTGTGCTCACGGTTGACCTGCACGCTGACCAGATCCAGGGATTCTTCGATATTCCAGTAGATAACATCTACGGCTCCCCCGTTCTGGTGGATGACATCGAAGACCAGCGCTTTGAAAACCTGATGATCGTGTCCCCGGACATTGGCGGCGTCGTGCGTGCACGAGCGGTTGCCAAATCCCTGGGCGTGGACCTCGGTATCATCGACAAACGCCGTGAGAAAGCCAATCACTCTGAAGTGATGCATATCATCGGTGATGTCGAAGGGCGTACCTGTATTCTGGTTGATGACATGGTCGACACCGCCGGCACCCTGTGCCACGCGGCGAAAGCCTTGAAAGAGCACGGTGCCGCAAAAGTCTTCGCCTACTGCACACACCCTGTGCTGTCGGGCCGAGCGATCGAAAACATCGAGAACTCCATGCTGGACGAACTGGTGGTGACTAACACCATCCCGTTGTCCGCTGCAGCTCAAGCCTGTTCGCGTATCCGTCAACTGGATATCGCACCGGTAGTTGCCGAAGCGGTTCGCCGCATCAGTAACGAAGAATCGATCAGCGCGATGTTCCGCTAAGGGTCAGACCTGCGGACCATCCACTGACGAAAAGCGCCCCGCCCCAGCATTCCGCTGGGGCGGGGCTTTTTTGCCCATATCGAGTTCGGCGCTGGTCGCAAACGCCCCTCGATGATGGCTATTTTGGAGATACAACATGAACGATTTTACTCTGAACGCCCAAGCGCGTACTGACCTGGGGAAAGGTGCGAGCCGCCGCCTGCGTCACGCCGCCAACATCCCAGCCGTTGTCTACGGTGGTAACAAGCCTGCTGAATCCGTGACCATTCTGGCCAAGGAAATCGCCAAGCTGTTCGAAAACGAAGCGGCCTACAGCCACGTTATCGAACTGAACGTCGATGGCGCCAAGCAGAACGTGATCGTTAAAGCGATGCAGCGTCACCCTTCCAAGCAGTTCATCATGCACGCTGACTTCGTTCGCGTTGTAGCTGGCCAGAAACTGACCGCTATCGTGCCTGTGCACTTTGTGGGTGAAGAAGCTCCGGTCAAGAAAGGCGGTGTTGTTTCCCACACCACCACCGAGATCGAAGTCAGCTGCCTGCCGAAAGATCTGCCTGAGTTCATCGAAGTCGACCTGTCGAACGCTGAAATCGGCACCATCATTCACCTCTCCGACCTCAAGGCGCCTAAAGGCGTTGAGTTCGTTGCACTGGCTCACAACGACGACAAGGCTGTTGCCAACGTCCACGCGCCACGTGTTGTAGCTGAAGATGAAGCTGAAGAACCCGCTGCAGAGTAATACGCTCTGTAACGAAGGAGCTTGAGGAAACATCGCGGACCGAAACGTAGCGAGAAAGCGGGCGATAACGCGGCGTTTACTCTTGAGTAAATGATGTAATGTTGTCCACTTTCGCCGCACGCTGGTCTGGCGATGTTATCCACAACTCCAAAGGAAGGGCCCCTGTCGTGACTGCCATTAAACTGATCGTTGGCCTGGGAAATCCAGGCGCCGAATACGAACAGACCCGGCATAACGCGGGGGCCCTTTTTGTTGAGCGTATCGCCCACGCCCAAGGCATCAATCTTGTGGCCGATCGCAAATATTTTGGCCTGACCGGGCGCTTTTCGCACCAGGGTCAGGATGTTCGTCTGCTGATTCCCACCACGTACATGAACCGCAGCGGCCAGGCCGTCGCGGCACTTGCGGGATTTTTCCGGATCAAGCCTGAGGAAATCCTGGTGGCCCATGACGAACTGGACCTGCCACCCGGCGTTGCCAAGCTCAAGTTGGGCGGCGGGCATGGCGGGCACAATGGTCTGCGCGACATCATCGCGCAGCTGGGTAATCAGAATAATTTCTACCGTCTGCGGCTCGGCATCGGCCACCCAGGCGTTGCCAGTATGGTTTCAAATTTCGTCCTGGGTCGTGCGCCACGCGCCGAACAGGAAAAACTCGATGCCAGCATCGATTTTGCCCTCGGCGTGCTGCCGGATATCTTCGCCGGTGAATGGAACCGTGCGATGAAAAACCTGCACAGCCAGAAGGCCTGACTTTTACCGAGGGGAAACACCATGGGATTCAATTGCGGCATCGTCGGCCTGCCCAACGTCGGCAAATCCACCCTGTTCAACGCCCTGACCAAGTCCGGTATTGCGGCGGAAAACTTTCCCTTCTGCACCATCGAGCCCAACAGCGGTATCGTGCCGATGCCGGACCCACGCCTGGACGCGCTGGCAGCGATCGTCAACCCAAAGCGCATCCTGCCGACCACCATGGAATTCGTCGACATCGCCGGCCTGGTCGCCGGCGCGTCTAAAGGTGAAGGCCTGGGCAACAAGTTTTTGGCCAACATTCGCGAAACCGATGCCATCGCCCATGTGGTCCGCTGCTTTGAAGACGAGAACGTGATTCACGTTTCCAACAGCGTCGACCCGAAACGCGACATCGAAATCATCGACCTGGAACTGATCTTCGCCGACCTCGACAGCTGCGAGAAGCAACTGCAGAAAGTTGCGCGCAACGCCAAGGGCGGCGACAAGGATGCAGTGGTTCAGAAAGGCCTGCTGGAACAGCTGATCGCTCACTTCACCGAAGGCAAGCCTGCGCGCAGCCTGATGAAGAGCATGGGCACCGACGAGAAGGCCGTGATCAAGGGTTTCCACCTGCTGACCACCAAACCTGTGATGTACATCGCCAACGTCGCTGAAGACGGCTTCGAGAACAACCCGCTGCTCGACGTGGTCAAGGCCATCGCCGACGAAGAAGGTGCCATCGTGGTCCCGGTGTGCAACAAGATCGAAGCGGAAATCGCCGAACTCGATGACGGCGAAGAAAAGGACATGTTCCTTGAGGCCCTGGGCCTGGAAGAGCCTGGCCTGAACCGCGTGATCCGTGCCGGCTACGAGATGCTCAATCTGCAGACCTACTTCACTGCCGGTGTTGAAGAAGTCCGCGCCTGGACCGTCAAGGTCGGTGCCACGGCGCCACAGGCCGCCGGCGTGATTCACACCGACTTTGAGAAAGGCTTTATCCGTGCTGAAGTGATCGCTTACAACGACTTCATCCAGTACAAGGGCGAAGCAGGCGCCAAGGAAGCGGGTAAGTGGCGCTTGGAAGGCAAGGAATACATCGTTAAAGATGGCGATGTGATGCATTTCCGCTTCAACGTGTAAATGTTACCTGCGGTTTATACCGCACCTACAGCCGATGCATTGCATCGGCTTTTTTGTGGGCGACTGAATTTCGCTAACGATAAGATTAAAAATTCCATGAATGAGAAATTTGCTCATAAATTTTAAAAATCCAATTGAAACTATCCGATCACAAATCTTAGTGCAAAAACGCTTCTTTAAAATAATTCCCTGCAACGTTAAGCCTCGCCCTACACTTAAAGCGGCCAAACTCGCCCAGTAAGACTTGAACTTTTTTTTATTACCTGCAACGTAGATCCCGCGCGCTATTCAACGTCCTAACTAGCTCATGACACTCCAAAAAAATCCTGTTTAACTGAGTTCATATGGAAAGAGCCCTCATTCTGCGGCCACCGCGTTGGAGAAAATCAATATGTCGACGCTCAATCAGAATAGTCTTATAGCAGACATCAACTTCTCTGATTACCCGAGCATCGAAACGACTGTAAGCAACACAGCCGCTCTCGATATAGATATTCTGCTGCTGGGAGAAACAGGGACTGGTAAAGATACGCTGGCGCAACATATTCATCACTTGTCCCATCGTAAGGGGAACTTCATTGCCGTTAACTGCGCCGCCATTCCGGAAAGCCTTGCCGAAAGCCAGTTGTTCGGCGTAAACAGCGGCGCTTATACGGGGGCCATGCAATCCCGGGCTGGATTCGTTGAAGCGGCCCATCTGGGCACCTTGTATCTCGATGAAATCGACAGCATGCCGCTGACGCTGCAAGCCAAGCTGTTACGCGTGTTGGAATCTCGTGGAGTCGAGCGTTTGGGCTCGACCCGGTTCATCCCAGTGGATATGCGCGTCATAGCATCTGCCCAACGCGCCCTGCATGAGATGGTCGAGCAAGGCACCTTTAGGCGCGACCTCTACTTTCGCTTGAATGTCGTCAGCATCCACCTCCCGTCCTTACGGGATCGGCGAGAGAGAATCATCCCTATGTTCCTCGACATGATTGAGCAAGAAGCTGATCACTTCAAACTCGTCTACCCTCCCTCTCCCAGCAGCCACTTGTTACAACAGTTGCTGTGTCACCCCTGGAACGGCAATGTCCGCGAGCTGCGATCTACGGCGAAGCGTTTTGTATTGGGCCTGCCGCCACTCTCAACGAACGTGACCAGCCGGCAGACAATAGAAATGAGCCTGAAAGCCCGCCTGCACCAGATGGAGAAGTCGCTGATCGAGCAGTCCCTTCGTCAAAACAGCCATTGTGTCGACAGTGTGGCGACAGAGTTGGGGGTGGCGAAAAGAACGCTCTATCACCGGATGAAACATTTGGGTGTATCGCTGAGCTGAGAGCACCCGTCGTGCGCCCGGTATAAAAAAGTTACATATTAAAAATCCACCGCTAAATGTGCATGGAACGTATAAATTTTTTGAACCACATAAATTATGGAACGGCTTTGGCGGGGTTCCGGACTACCCAGGCATCGCCGAGTTCAGTGAAACTAACGTTATGTACGGAGAAAAATATGACTTCCCCAATTAACCCCTATGGTTCCTCCTCGTTCGGCGGCTACGGCGGCGGACTATCTGACGCGGACGCACAAGCGGCCTTTAAGCAAATTGACGCTAAAAAGCGGAGGGATGGCATAGAAACCGCGATGGAAAAAGCAGAAGCGGAAAAGACCAACGGTAAAAAAGGCGTCACCGATACTATCCGACTGTCATAAAGTAATGCCTATACACTGTCCCGGCGCGCAGCATCGGGACAGTCACTTCAAACGCAATAACGTCATTGCCAACGACGAATAAGTTTACTCATAGCTTGGAGTAAGGGGAGTTGTATGATCGTAGAAAGCATACGCGACAAGGGTCTCGGTACACTTCAAACGACGCATGACACGCCCGACTTAAGCTCGGATGTAGATTTTTTTAACTCAATGATGCTCCCCTCACCAGTGGCGAGTACTCCCAGCCCTGCACATTCACAGAACCTGTTATCCGAGGCAACAGACACGCTGAACTCCTTGACCCATCGCATGAGCAGGAGCCTGCGCGCATTGGCTAGCAAAGATAAATCTATAGAGGCTCGAAAATACCCGCACCAACTTTCCAATGCAGTGCTGCTTCAGCATATGTTGACGAAGTGCGTTGGTAAAACCGCTCAGAGCATCGATAAAATCAGTAACCTCCAGTAGGTAAACATGAATCGCACGTTGCTTACTGTCTTAACACTGTCTTTCGCACTTCTACTGAGCGCCTGCAGCGACCGTGTCGAGCTTCACCGCCAATTAACGGAACAAGAGGCCAATGAAGTTATAGCGGAGCTGGCCGACAAACATATTCGTGCCACGAAGGTTCCCGCAAAAGATGGCGTTATCGTGGTCGTCAATGTCACCGATATTGCGCGCGCCGTACGAACGCTGGAGGCCGTGGGGCTCCCTCGAACAGCACGCGCTACGTTGGGCGACACCTTTCGTAAAGAAGGCGTGATCTCCACGCCGCTGGAAGAAAGAGCACGCTATATCTATGCCTTGTCCCAAGAACTGGAAACCACTTTATCGAACATTGATGGCGTTATCGTGGCCCGAGTACATGTAGTTCTACCCGAACGCGTTGCTCCAGGAGAACCTGTGCAACCCGCCTCCGCGTCGGTGTTCATCAAACATGATCCGCGGCTCGACCCCGACAACATCAGGGCACGTGTTCGCAGGATGGTTGCCAGTAGCATTCCGGGTATGGCCACGGCGGTCGATAACCCGCAAAAAATAACAGTTGTGTTCGTACCTGCGACAGCCTACCTGGAGCAACAACGTTTGGTTTACTTCGGGCCGTTTCTGGTTCCGGGGGATGACCTGGGTTTTTGGCAAACCAGTGTGACTGTCTCGTTGCTCGCTCTGGTATTCATAGTGTCGGCAGGCATGTTCTGGCAGAGGCGAAAGCAACGTATGACGCCGGCTCGTACACATGGGCCATCCCTTGACGCGTCTGTTCACTCAAGCAATGAGTAATCTCGCATGGACCCAGTGGTGGGCGGCCCCTTGGTTATATGCACATGACGACTGGAAAAGCACAGATATATATACAACGCTTGTAGAACTTCATCGCAGCGGGCTGGTAGTCACAGGCACGCATTACGGTGTCGCTCCCTGCCTGCCCCCCATGCCCGACCCAGCCTTACTTCAACTCGTAATTGCTCCAGCAGCCCAGCTGGACCTGGGGCTGGCACTGGTTGATGGGATCTGCCGTCCTGCCAGTGCAACGGCGTTGGATGAGCACCATCTCCTGTGGTGTAAAAGCCTGTCCAAGGCTCTGCCCCTGGATATCATGCAGGCTGATAATGACCCCCTGCGGTTGCTACGCGCATGGATAACCGCTGCTACCTGGCAACGGATCAGACTGCGTTTCCCTCGCCAGCGTGTGCTTTTTTTGGAAGAAAAGCCCCTGATGCTCAATGGCTCGCGTAGCCGTCTCGATACCCTCTGGCATGCAGTGGTCTGGCGAATAGGTGCGCCAAGCCACAGCGACGGCGCTTACGAATCATGGACGCAAGGAGATTAACAATGTTATGTCGGCGCACAATCAACTCACCTGGCGGAGCGCCCCCCTTGGCGGGAAGCCTGATCTCCCGCGAAGCCCTGGCAAGTTATACCCAGGCCGGCGACGTGATAGAGCAGGCAAAGGCTGGGGCCAAACAATTGCTGAGAGAGGCACACGAACAACGCAAAAACCTGCTTGAAAAGGCGGGGCTTGAAATATGGCAGCGTGCCGATGCCCAGCTCAAGCGCTGGGAAGCCGAGCGCCAGGCCTTGTGTGACAACCTCGAACACTACGCCACTTCAATTGCCAACCAGACTATTCAGCTCTTGCTTGAAGAAACGCCCCACATACAACGGATTGGAGCCCTGATCAAGCAACTGCTGGCCTGCCATATTCCTGCGATTAAGGCGACACTGGTTTGTCATCCACATGAACTTGAGACAGTGAGGCAATACCTCGACAGCGGCGGTAATGTTCACTGGACGCTACGCGCGGATAATACGATCAAGCCTCAAACGCTGATATTGAATACCGACGAGGGGGATTTTCGTATTGACTGGATATCCATGGTCAACGCCGTCATGAAAAACGATGAAAGCCTCCCGGTAGAAAGCGGCAGGGACACATTTCATGACATATATATAGCTACAAATGGAACCATTTCGAAATAAAAGCCATAAAGGAGTACACACCCACAAAGGCATTTCACATGAACTTTTTCGATGGCCTTAAAGACAAGCTTGTTAGAGACGCAAAATTCGTTGACAGGGAAGTAAACTATGCAGCCGAAAACTTTTCAGGTTCAGAAGAAGACACCGCTTTTTTTTACGAACTTATCGCAAAACAGCGTAAAGCCGAATATCTCGTCAATGAGCAAACCCGCGTAAATTTCATGTTACTTAAGTCCGGCCTGGACAGCGCACAGTAAGTGAAAAAATCACTTGCCGAGTATTTGAAGAGTGGCTCCGGGGAACTCAGTTTATTCGAGAGCGATGACGAAATTATCTTACGTCACTGTTCCGACGCCATACTGCTAAGTGCTCAACTGACCCATCAAGCGCCGAATAAATCAACGCTGGCAACTTGGATGCGACAGGGAGCGATCAGCCTGGCTCACTATCAGGGTGCGCTCGCTCAATGCCCAGCCAGTGGTGAACTCTGGTTGATTCATTGCTTGTATAAGCCCTGCGACGAGCAGGATTTGCAGCGCAGTATCGAATCTCTGCTCAACCAACGCGATACCTGGCGTGCCACCTTTGCACGCCTGAACAAGCCGGCCCAGCCACTCAGACCTACTTCGCTACGTTCGTTGTTGCGTAATCAGGGAAACACCTATGTATAACAACATTTACAAGCACACCAGCTTGGGCCCCAACCTGTCTGAAACTTCATCCAGACGTCCGCAACTGGCATGCCTGCTCGCGCTCGCCTGCTTGCTCGCCCCGGTACAAAGTGCCTTTGCCGCCATCCCCGCCGAATGGAAAAACACCGCCTACGCCTACGAGGCCGAACACAAACCTCTGCGCGAGGTACTCGAAGACTTCGCCCAGACCTTTGGCACGCAACTGCAGATCGAGGGCCTGCTGGAGGGGGACGTCAACGGCAAGATCCGCGCTAACACCCCGCAATCCATGCTGGACAGGCTGGGCGTCGAGCACCGTTTTCAATGGTACCTCTACAACAACACCCTTTACATCAGCACCCTGGATCAACAGGAGTCCGCACGCCTGGAGGTCTCGTCAGAGACGATTTCAGATCTCAAGCAGGCGCTGACCGATATCGGCCTGCTCGATAGCCGTTTCGGCTGGGGAGAGCTGCCGGAGGACGGAGTGGTGCTGGTTTCCGGCCCCAAACGCTATATCGAACAGATCAAGCAGTTCAGCAGCCAACGCCGCTCGCCGGATGAAAAGCAGAGCGTGCTGAATTATCCGTTGAAGTTTGCCAATGCGGCGGACCGTCATGTGGATTACCGCGGCGAGAAGCTCATCGTCCCCGGGGTTGCCACGATTTTGCGGCAGCTATTGGAACCCCGGTCCACCTCGTCGCTCTCTGGACCGAGCCAACGCCCTACGTCCCAACCAACCCCTCTCACACCCAACGTACCTCGGTTGGCCAATCCGCTGCTGGGGCAAATGTTCGGCGCCAATGGCAATCCAGGGCAGTTGGACCCGGGGCCGACGTTGACCCCGCGCGCCCCGGTGTCCAACAGCCGTATACGCGTCGAAGCCGATGTACGTAATAACGCCGTGTTGATCTATGACTCGCCGGAACGCCAGGGCATGTACCGTGAGCTGATCACTCAGCTTGACGTTGCGCGCAAGCTGATCGAGATCGATGCAATCATTCTCGATATCGAGCGCACGCAGTTGCGCGAATTCGGCGTGAACTGGGGCTTCCAGAACAGCCGCTTTCGGGGCGGCGTGAACATGGCGCCGGGCAGCTCGTCGCAGCTGTCGATCGGAAACCGTGACCGTTTCTACGCTGATATCCGCGCACTGGAAGCCAAGGGGCTGGCGACCATGGTTTCGAACCCTTCGGTGCTGACGCTGGAAAACCAACCGGCGGTGATCGACTTCAACCGCACCCAATACCTCACCCCCGGCAGAGATTACGTAACCATCTTGCCCGTTACCGTGGGCACCAGTCTTCAGGTCGTGCCCAGGGTCACCACCAGCCGCGGCGTCAACCAGCTCCATCTGGCGGTGGATATAGAAGACGGTAATTTCGACGAGAGCAACCCTGACCGCAACCCTGACCACCTTGACGTACGCCGAGGCAAGGTCAGCACCCAGGCCGTGATACAGGAAAAGCGTTCGCTGGTTGTCGGCGGTTTCCATGTCACCGAGAGTGCCGACAAACAAAACAAGATCCCTGTGCTGGGGGATATTCCGCTGTTGGGCAAGGCGCTGTTTTCGTCGACCGAACGCAAGAACAACCGGCGTGAACGCTTGTTTATCCTCACACCGCGGGTCATCGGCGACCAGGACGACCCGTCGCGCTATCTGCCGCAGGCCGACCAGGCCGAATTGCAAGCCGCACTCACGCCACTGGCTAGGCGCTATTCCCCCCATGAGCCGGTGATCAAGCGCAGTGACATCATCAGTACCCTGGCACGCCTGGTCAGCGGGGAAGTGCCCAAGGCCTTCAAAGCAGCGCCGATGCCGCTGGGGCTCAACACCTTGTGCAGCACCCGTGACCTGCTGGCACTCAATACCGAACGCAGCCAGTGGTTCGCCGGCCCGGAGTACAACGTGGCGGTCGTGGTGCTGCGCAATCAGTTCAAACGCAATGTACGTATCGACGAAAAGGAATGCAGCAACTCGCAGACCCTGGCGGTCACCGTGTGGCCGCACGCCTGGCTCAAGCCGGGTGAAGAGGCCGAAGTCTTTATCGCCATGCGTCCCGTGGTGAAGGACGAACACCTCAGTGTGCCGCGCCCTTCCTTGATTACTCCTGCCCAGAAGGCTACGCCATGAAACTCAGACTCTTGTACATGACCCTGATCGGCGCAGCGATGCTCATCACCGGCTGCGTTCCCACCTGCAAAGGTGATTCATGCTCGCGCCCGCAATCGACCAAGGACAAGATGGTGATCTGGTGGCCACCGCAGATGCGTGTCGAGCCCGGCCCCGCCGGCGAGCGGTCGGATTACCAGACGGTATCGCTGGAACGCTGAGGCCTCAACCCATGCCCGACAATCAACGCCAGGTATTCCTGGACTCTCTGGTGAGCGGCAATGCCGCTCACTTGCCACTGGCGCCCGGGATCAAGGTCTGCGCGCTGCAGGTAGGAACGCGGCCGGGGCTGGCCCTGCAGGTGGCTTGCGAAGCCGTGCAGGCCGGGCAACTGCAGCGTGTGTTGGAGCGGCGTTTTGAGCAGGCACTGGCGTTCAATGGCTGTTTTGTCTACCTCGACGCCCAGGACGCCCTGGTAATCTGGCACGCGCTGCCCGCAACAAACAGCGCGCTCGACAGTATCCTCAGCCGGATGCTGTCACTGGCCAATCTGCAAGCCCTGGACAGGGTCTCAAACCGCTGATCAACGCCGCTCAAGCTCCGGCAACTCAAGGGTTTCACGCTTGGCGTCATCATCCAGCTCGCGCAGAGTACGGTAGATGAGTGCCACCGCCTGCAAGGTTTCGCGGGGGATGCTGGCCCCCAGCTTTTTCGTGTAAAGCGTGCGGGCCAGCCATACGCACTGGATCACCGGAACGTCGGCTGCCTTGGCGCGCAGGATCAGCTTGCGGGCTTCGGTATCCGTGCCCTTGCTGACCAGCAAGGGCAGCGGGGTTTTACCCGGGCGGTAATACAGGGCGACAGCGAAGTGTGTCGGGTTGACCACCAGCATGTCGGACTCCTCCAGCTTGGGCAGCTTGACCTTCGGCTCCTCCTGCGCCAGTTGATAAGCCAGCGAACGCCGCTGGCCCTTGACGTGAGGGTCGCCCTCCATGTCCTTGTACTCTTTTACGACCTCCACCTGGGTCATACGCATACGCTTGGCAAAAAAGTGCTTCACCAGCACCAGGTCGATGAGCGCCAGCACCAGCAACATGCCGAGGCACACATGCAGCAGGTGGCGGAATAACGCAATCAACGCCAGGATGTAACTCTGCAGATCACTGTTGGCCAGGTTGATCAACGTACCCAATGAAGGGCGGATCACCACATACAGGATCAGCGAAATGAAGCAGGCCTTGGCGACACTCATCAACAGGTTCATCAACTGCTGGGCAGAGAACATCTGCTTGACCTGGCTGAGCGGATTGAGTCGATTGAAATCCAACTTCAAGGCCTCGGGCGCAAACAGCATGCCGAACTGCATCCAACTGCTGACCAGCTTCGTGGTAATCGCAACGCCGATCATCAACAGGGCGAATGAGAAAAACACCACCAGGCCTTCGAACAGGACTTCTTCCAACGTTCGCGTAAAGGGCTGAGACAGGCGCGACATCGGCAGCAGGATCAATTGCTGGAAACGTTGCAGGCTGGTCTCGGCGGTGAATAGAGCAATCTCGCTGATGGCCGTCAGCACCAGCAACTTTGCAATATCCTGACTTTGCGCGACCTGGCCTTTCTTGCGTTGGTCGCGCAGCTTCTTGGCTGACGCCGGGTGTTTTTTTTCGCCCGAGTCGCTCATGACAACGGCACCTTGAACAAAAATCCGAGCGAGTGTTTAAGGTCGCCCAGCAGGCCCATGCGTCCGACGATCAGGTCCTGCAGCAGCGCAAAGTAGAGCAGCAGAACACCGACGCCTGCCAGGCATTTGACCGGTGGCGCCAACGTACTGACTTGTAACTGCTGACTGTAGACCCCCAAAAGCGCGATGCCGAATTCCAGCAACAGCAACACCGCGATAAAGGGGGCGGCATAGAGCATCATGTGCGTGAAGGTGTCGCCCAGCAGGTCGACAAACAGGCTCATGCCATTCGCCGCTGGCAGCGGGAACCACACGGTGGGAGGCCAGATAAGGTAGCTGTCCCAGATCAACTGGGTCAACGCGCCCAACCCCAGGGTAGTCATCAGCAGGAAGATCGCCAGTTGCTTGAACAAATGCCCCATCGGCGTGGCATCCGGCCCCAGCGAAGGGTTGAGTTGGCCACCGGCCAAAGCGCCGCGCTGGTTGTCCAGCAACGCTCCCACCGCCTCGAACAACCAGAACGGCATGGACAGCAGTACCCCCAGCAACAATCCCAGGGCAACTTCCTTGAGCACCAGCCCGCTCAATACCAACGCCGAGTAATCCCGCCCTTCCAATGCCGCATGGATACCCGGCGCCGGCAGCAGCGCCATGACCATCACAATGGTGGCCCGAAGCCTGCCGCGTATATGTTGAAAACAGAACGCGGCCACAAAGATGGCGCAGGGATAAATACGCGCCATCCCGATGAGCAGGCTGGGCAGGTACTCAAGATACAACAGCACTGGCGATACCTCAGTTCAGGGCCGAGCGGCCGATCATGTCGAAGGTCAGATTAATCAGCTGGATCAGCTCCACGCCAATCCAGCGCCCGGTCATGATCAGCGTGATTCCCACCGCCACCAGCTTGATACCAAAAGGCAACGTCTGGTCCTGGATCTGCATCAGCGCCTGTACGAGCGACGTCATGACACCCACCACCACCGCCACAATCAATGGCGGCGCCGACAACACCACGACCAGCAACATGCCTTGCTTGAACAGTACGATTGGTTCCATAAGCCGCTCAGAGATAGGAAAGAAACAGGCTGTCCAGCAGGCGCGACCAACCGGACACCATGACGAACAACAGCAGTTTGAGCGGCAGTGAGATGGTCATCGGCGAGACCATTTGCATGCCAAGCGCGAGCAGCAGGTTGGAGACAATCAGGTCGATGACGATGAAGGGAATATAGATCAGGAAGCCGATCTCGAACCCCGCCTGCAGTTGCGACAGCACAAATGCCGGGATCACCAGGATCAGGTCTTCGCGCTGTACCTCTTGCGCCATTTTTGGAGGCCACAGGCGCGCCGTATTTTCCAGCAGATGCGTCAGCACGTCTGGGTCCACGTTACGCAGCATGAATGCGCGCAACGGCTGGATGGCCTCATGCCCTGTCTGTAGAAACATCGTCAGGCTGCTCGTGTCCAGAGGGGCGACCTTGACGGTCTCGGCGATGTCGAAACCGACCGGCGCCATGATGAACAGCGTGGCCGCCAGCGCGATGCCGTTGACGGCCATGCTCGGCGGCACCTGCTGAACGCCGATGGCATTGCGGGTGATCATCAACACAATGACGATCTTCAAGAACGATGTGCAGATGATCAACAGCATGGGCATCAGCGACAACGCGGCGACGAATACAGCCAGGACGAGGGGATCTATCCCCTGAAATGTCATCGCCCGAACATCACACGGGACAGCTGCAAACCCAGGCGCCCGTCGACTTCCACCAACTGGCCCTGGCCAATCGGCCGATCACCGTAATAGAGACCCGCCATCCCCGGCGCATAACCGGCAATGCCCAGCACCGCACCGGGCGCGAGGTTGCGCAACTCGCCCAGGGTCAGGTTCAGCGTGCCGCAGCGCACGTTCAGTGCCATGCTCAGCTCATCGAACGGTTCGTGGCCGAATACATCCACCACGGGCTCGCCCTCCTCGTCCCCAGGATAGTGGGGGGTTATGAATTCTTCGTCCACAGACGCGTCCTCGATTGAAGTAAGGGTCAGGCACAACGGCCCGCTGTTATCGTCGATGCATCCATGCAAACGCTGAGTACCCACCTGTAGGTAGCCATCTCCCTGGGCACGAAAAAACGTCTGCTCAAGCAGCACCACATCACCGGCCCCCAGGCTGCGGGCTTGCTCAATGGGCAACTGCAAACGCCCGAGGGTCACCGCAATGACCAATGGAAACGCCGGCGGCAGCGGCCCGGCCGTGGTACGCCACGGCCCGGCGTCGCACAGCGCCAGGAAGCTTTCGGGGAGCAGCCACACATAGCCCTCGACCCGGGCCGCCCCCAGCGCCACAGTGAGTCGGCAGCCAAATGCCTTGGGCCGCGGGGCCTCCAGCAACCGCACATAACCCAGCAGCGCTCTTATCTGAGGACTCAGGTGATGCTGGAACAGCGCCCAGAACCAGGAGTCCGGATCATTGCCGGACGGGGCCAATGTCACCGGGCATTCACCCAACAGGCTGAGCAACGGCGCCGCTTCAGCGAGCGCCAGCACACCACACGAGGTTTCAAAGCACATGACCTCACCCGTCACGGGAGCACGGCCCGGTTCGAGTCTTAATTGCCCCCGTTGTCCGCCCACCTGAAACGGCAGGCAAAGGCCACGGCCCAGTTGATGACGCGCCGCCACCGTGTCGCTCTTGACCGAACGCAAACTCAGCGGCCGCATTATCATGCGCAGCCGACAGAGGACAGGTGCAGGCTGACCGGTTGCCCCAGCGCCGCTACGAGCTGATCTTCACAGGGTTTGCGCACGCCGCTGAGCCAACGCGCCGTCGCATCCTCCTGCGCCTCCAGGTCGATACTCCAGGCGCCCTGTTCGCGGCGCACGCGGGCGTTGATTCGTCCCAGACGAGGCAAATACAACGTGGCTTGAAGCGGCCACTGCGAGACGGCTTGCATACGAGGCGTCAGTTGTTCGGTGAGCGCCTCGATCATGGCCGCACTGCCTGAACTCTGCGGCGCCGACAGTGAGGCCTTCGCACCAGAACCCTCACCGTCACCTGCATCAGTCCACAGCTGAGCAAACAACCGCGTCAACTCCGCAGGCGCCACGCCTACGGTTCCCGACTCACGATCCTCTCGTGTTTCACGCAGGCGTGGACGTTCAGCGGGTTTATCAGAAACCTGGGTCATGTCGGCTCCTGCGCCAGTAAAAGGGATAATTCCTGGAGCTTTTCAACCTGCCGCAGGCATTCAGTGACCTGTTTCTGGGCACTGCCGACGCTGGCTTGCTTTTCTTCGCGCTGCCCCCTCAATGCCTCTAGCTGCCCCATTTCGCGCTGGGTATTGGCAGACAATGAACGCTCCTGTCTTCCCCAGGATTTCAGGGCCTGCAAGGTAATAACCTGCCCCTGGTGCTGGTTGAGCAATTGAGCACTCTGCTGCGCCTCCTCCTGCCGGGTTCGCTCAAGCGCATCCTGAGCCTGCTGGATATGCGCAAGTAGAGCCAGCTGGGCCCGCTTCGCTTCACGCAGCGCCCGCTCGGCCCGGTCAGCCCGGTGTCGGCGCAGGCGACGCAGCGTCTCGACTTCACCGAGCAGCACGTCAGAATGGGACATCGGCGGTCAGCTCCTTGAGGTGTCTCAGCGTGGTTTCCATCGGTGCGGGCTCACGCAAGTCCTGGCGCAAAAAACCATCGACAGCCTGGCGACTGTCCACGGCGAGGTCAGTCAGCGCATCGCTGCCAGGCTGGTATTCGCCCAGCTTGAGCATCAGTTCGATCTGCTGATAGGCCGACAGCAACCGTCGCAACGCCGTACCCGCCTGGATATCCGCAGGCTCGGCGACGTTGCTCAGGATTCGCGAAAGGCTGGCCAGTACATCCACCGCCGGATAGTGCCCACGCTCGGCCAACTTACGGGACAGTACGATATGCCCGTCGAGGAGCGAGCGAACTTCGTCGGCTACCGGATCGTTCATGGAGTCCTGCTCGATCAGTACGGTATAGATCGCAGTGATCACACCCTCGCGGGTCAACCCGGCGCGCTCTACAAGGCGCGGCAACAGGCTGTACACCGACGGTGGCAGGCCGCCGCGCCCGAGGGGTTCGCCGGCGGCCAGGCCGATTTCGCGCTGGGCGCGGGCGAAACGGGTCAGGGAGTCAATCAGCAGTAATACCCGTTTGCCCTTGCGCCGAAAACCTTCAGCCAACGCGGTGGCCGTAAAGGCTGCACGTGCCCGCTCCATGCTGGAACGATCGGACGTTGCACACACCAGTACCGCTTTGGCGCGCAGTTGCTCGTCGAGTTCATGATCGAGGAATTCACGCAGCTCCCGGCCCCGCTCGCCAATCAGGCCGAACACGATGACATCGCAATCAACGTTACGGGCGATCTCAGCCAATAGTGTGGTCTTGCCGCAGCCTGCCCCGGCGAACAGGCCTACACGCTGGCCTTCGCCCAGCGTCAGCAAGCCGTCGATCGAACGCACCCCGGTGGCGAGCGCGCGGTTGATGCGTGGTCGCTCGGTGGGCAACGGTGCCTCGCACAACACTGCGCTTGAGTCAGACACGTGCGTCTGGACAAACGCACTGACACCTTCTCCCGTGATCGGCCGGCCGAAACCATCCAGCACCTGTCCCAGCAATGCCTCGCTGACCTGCACCCGATGCGAGACCCCAAGACGCTCCACGCCGGCCCCCACCTGTACCCCTTCGAGGTTGCCCAAGGCACTGAGCACGGCGTCCTGCTGATCGAAACCAATGATCTCCGCCAGCATGTAGTCGCCTGGCTTCTTTTCCACCTGACACAAATCACCGATGCGCGCCTGAGGCAGCCGGCATTGCAGCAACATGCCGTTTACGCGCTGGATTCGGCCCCGCATTGTTACAGGCGAGAAACCTGCCAACGAGCGCGCCTGGCGTTCCTGCCAGGCGTCGAGGCGCGCTTGCAGCTGCGCGTTCACCAGCGCACCTCATAACGCTGTACGCCATCGAAGACCACCTTGCTGTTGTCGATCAGCACCAGGCGCAAGCCGTCCACTTCATCACCGACAAAAAGTCGGCTGCCCTCCTCCAGAACCACGTGACCATTGGGCCCGCCCACGATCTGCACGATTTTGAAGGGCAGGGCTCCATCCCGCACGCGCACACGACTGATCACCGGTACTGCGCTATCGAACTGCTCGCCAAAACGGCTGAGCATGCGCGCGACCAGATCCACATCGTCCTGTGAAACGTCCCCACTGAGCGCAACTTGCCCATTGATCACTTGCAAAGTGATCCGCTGGCTTAATTCCCGATCGTTGAGCATCTTCAACAACTGCTGGCGCACCTCGAACGGCGAGGCCAGTTCAGGCTTTTGAATCACTGGCGGCATCAGCGATGCCTGAGCATTGCGCTCTCCACTGAAAATAATGCCGACCGCCGCCATGAGCACGGCAAACGCGAGGGCCAGGCTGAGCAAACGCTTTTGTTGGGACGATGGAATGGATGACAGTTTCAACGCCAGCGCAGCCTTTCCCCCAGGCTCAGAGGAAGGTGGTACAGCCACGGGCGCCGGAGGCCAGGGCTGATCGGCAAGGCTGACACACAAGCGAACGGAGCCGATCAAGAAGACCGTGTTCAGCGCCAGCTCGCCGATCTGCGCCAACACCTGCCCATCGCTGTCTTTGATGAGTCCGGCTTCGGCCTGCACCGACCAACGATCATTGGCCAAGCGCAAACGTGCGTGATGCTCGACGACCTCGGGATCGCTCAACAACAGATCAGCGTCCGGGTTGGCGCCCAGGCTCCACTGCTCGCCAAATAACGGCAGCGCGGCGCCCTGGTGCAAGCCATCCAGCACTCGCAGCTCGAACATCATGGGGCGACCCTCGGCGGGCATATCAATAAAGGGTTCATGCCACGGCCCCGCGCAGCAGCTCGTCCTGACCCAGGTCGAATCGGCCCAGGACCTTTACCTTGGAATTGCTCCCCAGCTCGGCGAATGACATCACCGGCACATGGTTGAATTCATCCAACAACAGCGCGCGCAAGGGACTGCGCAGGTCCTGGGCCACGAGCAGCACACTTTTGGTTTTCGGCCGCAGTGCAAACGCCTGGTTGAGCAGGCCGACCAGGGCAGCACTGCTGTCGTTATCGAGGGCGAAAAACACGCCGCTCTGGGTTTGACGCAAGGCTTCGCGCAGGATGTTCTCGGTGTGCGGCGACAGCAGCCACGCGTGCAGGCCATCGGCTTCGCTGTACTGGTGAAAGATCTGCGACTTGAGCGCGATACGGGCGTAATCGGCCAGGGCATCCGGTTCGCGCTCATGCTGGCCGTACTCGATCAGCGATTCGACGATCAACCGTACGGCACGCAATGGCACGCCCTCGGCCGCCAGGCGCTGCAGCACTGAAGAAAAACGTGAAAGCGGCATGATGCGTTGCAGTTCCTGCACCAGTTCCGGCTGGTTGTGTTCAAGCCAGCTGAGGATCGACTTGCTTTCCTGGATGCCAAGAAACCGCGGCCCGCTGAGCAACATCGCCCGCTTCATGCGTTCGATGACCAGGCTGTGGGCACTGAAAGGCTCGACCTGCGGATCGTCGAGCAACGGATCATCAGGGCTGAGCCACAGCCAATCGGCTTCATCCCGTTCAGGCAGCCCTCTTTCGCCCCGGTCCGGAGGCTGCGCGAGGGTGGCGTACTCGACCGCAACACGGTCACTGAAAGTGGCCGTCACGACCGGAACTTCATGCACGCAAAAGCGCATCTCATCGACAGCCAGTGAGTCACTGAACTCGGCTTCGAACGGCGGCAGGGTCAAGCCGATATTGGCAACCAGCGCATTTCGGGCCTGACGAATTTTTTGCACGATGTCGATGACCTCCGGGGCCCCGAACATCTGACTATTGAATTGCAGCAGATACGGCCGTGACGGGTCGAAGCCACGCAAGTCTTCACTGCCGTTCTCTTCCGGACGCACCGCTTTCTCGTCCGCAGCAGCAGGGGCCTCCTCGCGCTGACGTTGGCGCATGAGGTAGTAGCCCAGGGCACCGGTGATCATCGAAATCAGAATGAACACCACGGTGGGCATGCCGGGGAGCGTGGCAAAGGCCAGCATGCCCACCGACGCGATCATCCAGCTCTTGGGCTCGCTGGTCATTTGCCGGGCAATTTCGGCGCCCATGTTGCTGACGCCCTTGCGCCCGTCCGGCGCCACGCGGGTGATGATCATGCCGGCCGTGAGGGAGATCAGCAGTGCGGGAATCTGCGCGATCAGGCCGTCACCGATGGTCAGCACCGAATACAGCGCGATCGACTCGCCTGCGCTCATGCCGTGCTGGAACATCCCGGTCGAGAAGCCCCCGAGCAGGTTGATGACCACGATGATCAAACCGGCAATGGCGTCGCCCTTGACGAACTTCATGGCCCCGTCCATGGCCCCGAACAACTGGCTTTCGCGCGATAGCTGCTCACGTTTGTCCCGTGCCTGTGCACCGTCGATCAGCCCGGCGCGCAGGTCACTGTCGATCGACATCTGCTTGCCCGGCATCGCATCCAGGCTGAAGCGGGCGGCCACTTCGGCGACCCGCTCCGACCCCTTGGTGATCACCAGAAAGTTGACGATGGTCAGGATCATGAAGATCACCAGGCCCACCGCCAGATTGCCGCCCACCACGAAATTACCGAACGCTTCCACAATGTCACCCGCGTCCTGCTCCAGCAGGATCAAACGCGTGGTGGCAATCGACAACGCCAGGCGAAACATGGTGGTCAGCAGCAGGATCGATGGGAACGACGAGAACGCCAACGGCCCCGGCAGGTAGAGCGCCAGTACGATCAACAGGCAGGAAATACAGATATTCAACGCGATCAGGATGTCCACCAGCCAGGTGGGCAACGGCACAATGAAGATAAACACGATGGCCATGACCACCACCGCGCCGAGCACTTCGGCGCGCCGCGCCACCTTGAGCAGCACGCCATTGATCGATGACAGCAGTGTCACCCGTACGTCCTCGTCTCGCCGGGGAATTTCAGGGGACCGCGTTCTTCGCGGGCCCACTCAAGCATCACGTCCTTGAAGGCTTTCACGGCGCTGGCCTGGGATTGAGCATCAAGCCACCAGGCCAGGGGCAGGGCCTTTATCTCCCTGGACAATTCGTTGAGCGAACGCAGCCGGGCGGCAAGCAGCGTGCCGCCAAATTCACTGGCCAGCCTTTGCACCTCGGCCGAATCGATGCCGGTACTGGCGTAGCCCAGAAAACGCTGCAACAGATCCACCGCATTCTGTTCAACGTTAAGGCGCTGGATCAACGCCTCGCAGTTGCCCAGCACCGAGCGCAACTCGCGACACTCGCCCAACCCTTTGAGCAGGAGGCGCAATTTTTCCGTGGGCACAGACTGTGTGTGGGCTGCGATATCACCGTTCAGCGCCTGAGTCATCAGGCCGACGCCCCTGGAAAACTCCGTCGGGCCGTACATTTTCAACAGCGTTTGCAGCATCAACGCCAAGGATTGGCGCACGACCACAGAGGCGTAATAGAGCGCACGCACGTCCTGACGCTCCTGCGGGTCGGCGCTGGCTTGTTTCAACGCCAGGGCGATATTCAGACCTGCCTGGATCGGGCCGCCGAAATCACGCTTGAGCTCTCTGAGCGCGCCGCGTGCCAAGTCCTCTTCGATCCTCAATCCATTGGTCTTCGCTTCGCTGGCGATAAGCCCAAGCACCACGAAGGCACGAGCGGGATCACTGCCGGCAAGGCTGACCAGTTTTTCGACCGTGGGCTTGCGCAGCAACTCGAACCGAAGCCGGCGAACAATGGTTTCCAGCGTGGTCTGGCCAGGGTGACCCAATTGTTCATACAGCTGCACAAACTCCGCCACAGGCGAAACTTTCGCGCCAATGGATCGCAGGCCCAGGGCTTGCGCATTAAGTGTCACTTCTTCGGCGAAAATCTGCGCAATGTCATCCAGGGCCAGCGAACGGCTTGGCGCTTCGACAGTGCTGACACTGGGCTTGTCCAGGGGTTGGATCTGCTGCACATCGTTGAAGGATTCGACTTTCATGGGCGGGCCAGAATGGGAAGTTTGTGTCCCTATGTGGCAAGCCGCTGCGGTCCAGTTCCATCAAAACGTTTCAAGGCGATGGGCATGAAAATACTTGCACATCCACATCGAACCTTTTGCAAGTTACGGCACAAACAGCTGTACGAGCAAGAATATATATTTATATAAATCAAGTAGTTATGTGTTTTTCCCGTTTGGCACAGCCAGTGCAAAAGGGGTTCCTATCGAAACCATTTCGATCGAGCCTTTCCGGAGGAAAAACAACATGAAAATACCTATTGGTGATCTCGCTCACCTCGTCGGCAGTTCGCCTCAGTTCATGGTTCAACTGACGGACGACCAGCAAAAGAAACTGCGACGCTTCATTCATAAACGCGTGCTCAACCCCGAAGACGCGGACGACCTGCTGCAACTGACCTATCTGGAAGCATGGCGCAACCGAGAACGTTTCAGCGGCCAGGCCACGCTCAGCACCTGGATGTGCGGGATCGCTCAGAATTTGATCCGCAACCACTTCAGGCGCATGTATGCCAAACCCGTGCATTGCGAGTTCGATGAATCGTTGTGGCATGGTCAGGAGGAACGCAACAGCCTGGATTGGGAATTTGAAGTCAACCGACGCCTGGAAAAAACCCTGAACGCCATCGACCACCTGCCGGTGGAAATGCGCAAGACGCTATACGCCTCGCTCGAGACCGATGGCAGCTATCAGGACACCGCCGATGCGCTGGACATTCCCATCGGCACCGTACGCTCACGCTTGTCACGGGCGCGCGAACAACTTAAACGCGTGACCCACAACCCGCCGCAGCCGTAAGCCCCCGCTATAAAAAACGTTGGGCGAAAAGGATATCTGCCCAACTCGACCGACGCTTTACGTAAGCGGCGGCCAAAGACCGCAGCCTGAAAAGCCCCCCGCCATTCACCCCGCCACTCGTCGCCATTTAGCCTGTTTTTCGTTAAACAGTTGAAAGCGTAGAAAAAAACTTAACAAAAGCCCTTGACGCATTCCCGTTCTACGCGAATAATGCGCGCCACTTGGCTACATAGCTCAGTTGGTTAGAGCATAGCATTCATAATGCTGGGGTCCGGGGTTCAAGTCCCTGTGTAGCCACCAAGTACTAAAAACGGCTTACCGAAAGGTAGGCCGTTTTTTTATGCCCGCAGGAAAGTCTCGCCAAGGTGCTTACGCTCAAAAATACTTCCCATCTGTATTTTGACGCCCCCAGGAGCCGCTGTTAGTGTCCAGCCTCCCCCACCACGGAGCGCTCCCGATGCAACTGGACATCTACCAAGTCGACGCCTTCAGCCAGCACGCCTTCGGCGGCAATCCCGCAGCGGTATGCCCGCTCACCGAGTGGCTGACGGACGAGCAACTGCAACACATCGCCGCTGAAAACAATCTGTCGGAAACCGCGTTCTTCGTGCCCCGTGGCGACCTTTATGAACTGCGCTGGTTTACCCCGGAAGTCGAAGTGGACCTGTGTGGTCACGCCACCCTGGCAGCGGCGTGGGTGCTGATTCACAAGTTGCCGGACGCGCCCGCCGTGTTGCGCTTCGCCACGCGCAGCGGCGAGCTGCGGGTGACGCGCAACGGCGATGAACTGGCCATGGACTTCCCGGCCAGGCAACCGGAACGCTGCGAGCCGCCAAGCGGAATGCTAAGTGCATTGGGGATCGAAAACGCCGAGGTGTTCGGCACCGATGACTATATCGTGCTGGTGGAAGATGAAGCACAAGTGGCCGCACTCGCGCCGGATTTCGCAAGGCTCAAGGGCCTGCCCAAACGCGGGATTGCCGTCACTGCCAGGAGCACGCGCTTTGACTTTGTTTCGCGCTGGTTCGGCCCGAATGTGGGGGTCAATGAAGACCCGGTCACAGGCTCCGCGCATACGTCGCTGGCACCGTTCTGGGCCGAGCGCCTGGGCAAATCGCAATTGACCGCCGAGCAAGGCGGCACGCGCAAAGGTCAATTGCGCTGCGAGCTGCAGGGTGACCGGGTCATCATCTCCGGTAAAGCCGTGCTGTACATGCAGGGTGTGATTTATCTGTGAACGAGGCGGCTTGCCTTACGTCAAGCCGCTTTCATCCTGGCAGCCTTCAGGCCACCACATTCGGCGTTCTTATACGCTGGTCCGCCAAGTCGATGGTCAGGTCGTGGCGTGGCAGGGGGCTCAACGTATCGTTGAGGTTCATGCGCAACGGTTTGTCCGCATTGGCTCCGTATTCAAAGTCGACGTTGACGTGCTTTTGCGTGTGACTGAGCGACGCGCTGCTGAAAAAACTGAGCGTGGTCAGGGCCGGTAATGACATGCCATGGGTCTGGGTCGCGGTGTAGTTCATGCTCATGCTTTTCACACGCAGGTTGTTGGGATCTTTCAGCGCTCGCTTGATCAACGGCTCGGTGCTTTCGCCCGCCAGGTGACGGCGCTCGATCGTGCGCAGAACCTGCGGTTTGAGTTCCATGCCGAGCGTCACGGAGGTGCCTTCACCCTGCTGCAGCTGTTGGATGATCCGCGCGAACTGCGGGTCCTCCCCGAGCCACTGCACGATGGCGGCCTTGTTGCCCGGCGCGACATCGTCCAGCCAGGCAAATCGCCCGTTGTCCTGCAGCCCCACCCTTGTCACGCTGGATTCGACCGACGCCAGCTGACGCAAACCGGCTTTCATCAGGGTGTGCTGGGTCATGCATTTTTCCAGCGACTGGCCGATGGCGTGGTAGTCATCCAGCTTTGTCGCTGAAGGAGGATGCGCCGCCATGAAGCGCTGCAACATTGCCAACTGCTCCTGCGGGTCAGCCGACGGTGCCATGACGGCCAGGTCCTGCCTGAACTGCGGTGAGTACTGCGACAGACGCTTGTGGATATCCTCGATCTGAGCCTGCGTTACCGGTTGCGCAGGCTTGAAGGACAAATCGACGGCCCGGGATTGCCCACGGTCGAATTTCACCCTGGCCGACACTTCCGGCAAGGCAAAGGCGATAGCCGTCGGCCCGCCCGCTTCACCTCTGCCCAGCGCCAGCGCGTTGACCGGTGCGAAGTTGGCCCCTGCTTCAGCCTCCCTCAGCCATTGCGCGTTGCGCCCTTCGTGACGGTGGGTGTCCGTCGCTGAACGTACGCCGGACCGGCTCGCATCCGCGTGTACCAGGTTGAGGTGGCCCACCCCGCCGATACCGGCGCGTATAACCGAGTCGAACTCGGCAATATTTTCCTGGGGGCTGTACATCAGCCGCAGTTGGGCAAGCCCATCCAGACTCAGATCAGCGCTGACCTTGGAACCTTCTCCAGACGCGTGTTCCTTGCCCAACGCCAACAAGTCCTGGAACCCTCCGGACTGCCCCGTCAGGATCGACATCATCTTGCCGAAGTCAGCCTCCCTCACGTCGAAACCAATGCTCGTCTCCCTGCTTTTCTCAACGCTCGCCAACAACTCACCCGCCACCCTCAGACCAGGCCCCACGGCGCCACCGCCCTGGCCTAACGTCACCCCCAGCCCCACGGAGCCGGTCATGCGCCGCTTGTCGTCGGTGCTGATCTCAACGTGTGCACCCTGGTCGGTACGACTGATGCTCACACCATGGGTATGGGACTTCGAGGCCTCCAGGAAAAACTCCAACGGCGCCACCGGTTTTACGCCGGTCACTATCACACCCAGCGCCTGGCCCTGGGTTCGACTGGGGCTGAGGGTCTGACCACTTTGCAGTTGCCGCACTTGCTGCGTCATGGCGTCCTGTATGGACGCATCGGCGGGCAATCCCAGCAGCCCCGACAGGTGCCAATGCAAGGCAGACCCTGGAGTGCCAAGATCCTTGGCCAGCAGTTTGAAGTTGTCATACAGCGATTCGGCCTGGTCGTAGCTGACAATCTGCTGGCTGGACAATTTGTGCACCGGGCCCTCTTCAAAGCCTTTAATCACCGCCTGAAGCGACGCCTCGATTCTTTTCAAGGCGCTCGGGCTATGGCCGGACGTGCTGCTCAGTGCCTCAACCATCCCGGCCAACTGTTCAAGTGTGCGGGCATGGTGAATCAAATCACCCTCGACGAGCGCCGAAGGATGACTGAGATCTCGCTGACGCTCCGGCTTCCACTCGGGCAACCTCAAGCCCTGCCCTTCGAAGTTGGCCAGCAGCGCGGCGGTGGGCTTTTGTGATGAAGGTTCGACCCGCTTGAACGCTTCAAACAAGCGGTGCAGCGTCGACTCGGCGCTCACCACCGTGCGGCTGAGCCTGGGCTGTGAGTCAACTGTCAGCCCATGCAGGTCGCCTAACAGGCGGGCGCACGCCTGGCTGCTTTTTTCGACCTTGAGCAGCGCCTGGCTGAGCTGCCCGGCCAGTGCCTGTCGCGGCCCGGGCTCGCTCAGGGCCGCAAGGCGAGTGCTCAGGCCGGCGCCAACCGGCTTGCTCCTGGAGAGCGACTCGAGCTGTTGGTGCAGGCGCTTGTCGTCGGCGTATACGCTCTCCAATCCCCGGCGACCCTGCATGTGATGCGCAATGGACCGGCCTTTCTCACCCAGCGCCTGCAAAGGATGGAAGTGCGCCTTGATCCCCTGGAAAAAATGGCGCTTGGTGGGTATCCCTTCGCGTGTTTGCCCAAGCACATTACTGCTGGCCGTCAGCGCGCCCCCTGACACAGGCGTGCGCATCTGGCCGGCCGCTAACGTGTCGGCCAATGAAGCCTCCGGCACCGCCGCTTGCACTGGCCCCCATGTCATTGCGCCTGGGGCTGCGTTATCCAGTCGATGAAACTGCTTGTCCCAACCGCCAATCAAGTGTTTGTCAGCCCCCATCCGCAGGGACTCCAAAGACTGACCCTGCGGCAGTTCAACCTTGCTCCAGCGCGGCGCGGCCCCCTCGCGGCTTTGCCAGGCGTGGCGATCGAGCTTGAATAATTCGCCCCCCTGAGTGTGTGCATAAAGATTCGCTTCATGATCCAGCGCCAGTGTTTTGATGGCGAGCGCCGGTGAAGGCCGCAACGGGCCGACCGCCCCGTCCACACAGGCCTGGAGCTGATGATCTTTATCGACGCTTACAAAGTTGCGGCCGTCGGCTACCGCGAAGCCTGTGAGCGGACGCTGAATATCGCCCGCAAGCACTTCCTCAAGTGACACCTGGGGGCGAGGCTTGGGCAGTGCGCTCAATTCATGACTGGCGCCCTCGAAGACCGGGTCACGCACCTTTGTGACATTCACCGCTTTGAGTTGCCCTTCTTGCAGCACATAGGCGCGTCCATCCAGGCCTCGCTCCAGATGGGCCACGCCCTTTTGCGCGCATTTGTCCCAACGTTGCGTTGCCGCATCCCAGCTCAGCAACGTGCCTGAATCAAACGCAACCTGGCCGCGCAGCCCGAGATCGACGGCGGTGGTCAATGCCTGCTGGCTGGGCAACGGCAGGCCTTTCTCGATGCCCTTGACCAGCACGTCGCTGAGGTTCCACGCCGGGCGCAGTCCGCCAGCCCTCTCCAAAGGCACGCTGTGCAATTGCTGCCGGGCATCACGGGCCTGGGCATTGAGCTGCCCGGCGTCATCATGGAAGAACCCCTCGACGCGCACCGCGCCCTCCAGCGCCTGCTCCAACGGTACGAGCGATTGCGCAACCATCGGCAACGTGCCGTCCCGCGCCAGCCGCAGGTCCGCGCGCAGCAGTTCACCGTCAGCCGTGGCGCCGTACAGCGTACTGCCAGACAAGCCGATTCGGCTGAGTTGCACAGGCGCGCCGCGCTCATCGAGCGGACGTACAACCGCCGCGTCGGCACCTTGAATCTGCACCACCGATACGCCCTGAGCCTGGCTCAACACCGCCGAGGTCCGCCCCTGCGCGCTGCTGTCCAGCGCCTCCTGAGGCGTCTTCAACAGTTGCCCCTCACGGGTCAGCCCGATACGGCTGTAGGTCCGGTTATCGGCGTCGGGTAGCCAGGACAGGGCAAGGGGTTCGAAGCGATACAGGCGTCCCTGGTCCAACCGAAATTGCTTGCCGTCGGCGCTCGTCTGCACTCCGCTGACGCTTCCCAAGTGCCCGCGACCGGGGCTCAATGGCGATACGCAACCTGCGTCGCCATCGGTTTCGGGCAGGCTGCTTCTGAAGACCACCGCAACAGCAGGGGTGGGCTGAATATGAAACAGGTAATCTCGCTCATCCCTGAAACGCAAGGTGCCGGCAACCGAGGCGCCATCGGCCACATAATGCTTGTCTGGCGCATTGAGATGGCGGGCGATATCACGTCCCGCGAGGGTCGTATCAGGTTCCAGCCGCCCGCCTTTGAGGCGGATATCGAACAGCATTGAAGCGGGGTTCAACGATTGATAAGAGGGCAGCGGCGGGACAGGCGCGGTGGCCGGGCTGGAAGATGCATTATCGGCGCGAGCATGCTCGATACCGTCAAGTTTTGCGTGAGGCAGCCCCTCTAATCTTCTGTACATAGCAGGCTCCAGAAATAGATAAATACCAATTATCGAGTGAGCATTTGCCTCGTTTTGGTTCCAGCGTGGCGCCATAAACCCAGCCCGGTCCCCGTCTCTTCTGCGCTAAAGTCTGCTGACAGGAAGACCAGATCATTCTCAAAATGAACGGAGCTCAACGCGTGCTTTTTATTTCCCGCCGTCAACTATCAACCGTTGCCATCACGCTCGCCCTGGCCGGCTGCCACACCACGATCAATGAACACCCCCCCGCACCGGAGCTGGGTTCGGGCTATCGCACCGATCTCGTCACGCGTCACGCCGCGCGCCATATGGCTGCCGCCGCCAACCCGCTCGCCGCCGAAGCCGGACGCGACATGTTGCGCCAGGGCGGTTCGGCCATTGACGCCGCGATCGCCATGCAAGCAGTGCTGACGCTGGTGGAACCGCAATCGTCCGGCATCGGCGGCGGCGCATTCATCATGCTGTGGGATGGCAAAAACCTGCACGCCTACGACGGCCGTGAAACCGCCCCGGCCGACGCGACAGAGCGGTTGTTCCTGAAGGCCGACGGCACGCCCATGGCGTTTACCGATGCGCAGATTGGCGGGCGTTCGGTGGGCACGCCAGGGGTGTTGCGGGCACTGGAAATGGCGCATAAAAAGAGCGGCCACCTGCCGTGGGCCCAGCTGTTCGAGCCGGCAATTCAGTTGTCCGAACAGGGTTTCGCGATCTCCCCACGCCTGCACAGTTTGATTGCCGCCGACCGCTTTATCGCGCAATCGCCGGACATGGCCGCGTATTTTCTGAATGCCGACGGGTCGCCAAAAGCTACCGGTACATTGTTGAAGAACCCGGCACTGGCGAAGGTGTTCAAACGTATCGCCAAGGAGGGCCCCGACGCGCTGTATCACGGCCCGATTGCCGATGAAATCGCCCTCAAGGTGCAGGGCAATCGCAATGCCGGCAGCCTGACCCAGGCGGACCTTCAAGGCTACGCCGCCAAGGAGCGCACGCCGTTGTGCACCGACTACAAACAATGGAAGGTGTGCGGCATGCCGCCGCCTTCGTCGGGCGGGATCGCTGTTGCGCAAATCCTCGGCACATTGCAGGCGCTGCAAACGCGCGATCCGCGCCTGGCCATCGCGCCGATGACGCCGCTCAAGAGCCCCTCGCCCGCCGGGCTTGAACCCACGCCCGAGGCCGTGCATCTGATCGCCGAAGCCGGGCGCCTGGCGTTCGCCGACCGCGCGCTGTACGTGGCTGATGCGGACTTCACCCCGGTGCCGGTTGCCGGCCTCGTTGCGCCAGACTACCTGGCCCGGCGCGCCGCACTGATCGGTGAGCGCAGCATGGGCATCGCCACGCCGGGTCAACCGGCAGGCCTCCAGGTGGCCTACGCGCCGGACCGTTCGCCGCTGCGCATTTCCACCTCGCAAGTGGTGGCCGTGGATGACCAGGGCGGCGCCGTGTCGATGACCACCACGGTCGAGGCGGCGTTCGGCTCCCATGTCATGGTCCAGGGCTTTTTGCTCAATAATCAGATGACCGACTTCTCGTTCATTCCCGAAGAAAACGGCCAACCCGTCGCCAACCGCGTGCAACCCGGCAAACGCCCGCGTTCGGCCATGGCGCCGACCCTGGTATTCGACCGTCAGAGCGGTGAGTTGCTGGCCACCGTCGGTTCGCCGGGCGGCTCGCAGATCATCGAGTACGTGAGCAAAACACTGGTCGCGATGCTGGACTGGAAACTCGACCCACAGGCCGCTATCGGCCTGCCGAACTTCGGCAGCCGCAATGGCGCAACCGAGCTGGAAGCCGGGCTGTTCAGCCAGGGCGTGAAGCAGGCCTTGAAGAGCAAAGGTCATGAGCTGAGCGAAATTGACATGACCAGCGGCGTCCAGGCGATCGTTCGCACGCGTGACGCCCAGGGTCAGGTGTCATTGAGCGGTGGTGCGGACCCGCGGCGTGAAGGCGAAGCGCTGGGCGACTGATTCAACCTGGGTGGCGAGGGCGCTTGCTCCCTCACCCCCCATTTAAGCCCCGTAACGGACGGTCAGCGATTCGCGATCAGATGTGAACCGAACAGGACGTAGCATCCCCCGGCAAAACGATCGAGCCATTTACGCGAACGGCTGTAAAGAGTGGCCATGCGTTCGCTGGAAAACAGCAGTGCCACACTGGTGTACCAACTGAACGACAAGGTCGCCATGACGATCACCGCCAACGTCAGCAACACCGGCGAAGGCGACGGCGGCATGGTGGATGCGAAGATAGTGGCGACGAACAGCGCCGCCTTGGGGTTGGACAGGTTACCCAACAGCCCCAGACGCCAGGCGGAAAACAACGAGCGCCGCGCCGCGTCCGGCAACGGGCTCTGGCCCATGCTGGTTGCCGAGCGCTTGAACAGTTTCAGCCCCAGATAAATCAAATAGCAGCCACCGATGATCTTGAACGCCAGGTACAACATAGGCGCGGCCGTAAACAGCGACTTGATCCCCAGCCCACCCGCCAACCCCCACAGGATCGTACCGGTGGCCACGCCCGCCGAAGCCACTACACCATGTCGGCGCGAACAGCTGGCGGCCAATTGGGCGGTGTTGAAGAAGTTGGGCCCGGGCGTGACCACGGCCACCGTCCACAGCAGGGCCAACGAGACCAGCGGCGCCACATACGCGGGGTTGAACAGTTCCATCGCGGCCAGCTCCTTCAAGGCAATACGCAGCCTGGATCATAGGCCTGGCCGAACAACTGCACAATCGTACAAGACCCCGGCAGACAAGGGGCGCAGACTCGGCTAACGTGTTTCCACCTCCTTTTGTGACAGTCACCATGGGCAACCCTACCCACACGCTGGACTGGCTGCACCGCGCGCCGCACGCCAGTGGCCTGGACCGTATCGAAGCCTACTTTGCCGGCTTCGCGTTCGACCCTCATCGCCATGACACCTACGCCATCGGGCGTACGCTGTTCGGTGTGCAGAGTTTCCACTATCGCGGCGGCATGACCCACAGTTTGCCCGGCACCACCATGGTGATTCACCCCGATGAAGTCCATGACGGCCGCGCGGGCAGCGATGAGGGTTTCAAGTACCGGATGATCTACGTGGAACCGGCGCTGATCCAGCAGATCCTCGGCGGCAAGCCGCTGCCCTTCATACCCGGCGGCGTGTCCACCGACCCGCGGCTGCACCGCGCCAGCGAGGTATTGCTGCAAAGCCTGGATTGCCCGATCGACCCGATGCAGGAGCAGGACGCCATGTTCGACCTGGCCCATACGCTCAGCGCTGCGTCCGGCGTCATCACCCACCGCAAATCCTTTGATTACATCGCCGCCGAGCGCGCCCGGGAATTTATCCACAGCGCCCTGGGCCGCAGCATCACCCTGGATGAAATCGCTGATCACGCGGGGCGCGACCGCTGGGCGTTGTCGCGGGATTTTCGCTTGCTGTTCGGCACCAGCCCCTACCGCTACCTGACCATGCGCCGGCTGGACCTGGTGCGCCAATTGCTGGCCCAGGGCGTGTCCCTGGTGGATGCCGCGATGAGCGCCGGCTTCACCGACCAGAGCCACATGACCCGGCAGTTTCGCAGCACCTACGGCATGCCACCGTCGCGCTGGGTAAAGATGCTCGGACGCTGACTCAAGACCTGATGCTTTTTGTAGGAGCGAGCTTGCTCGCGAAAAACGCCAACGATAACGCGTGCTTCCTGAATGAACGCGGTGCCTGTGAGTTTTTCGCGAGCAAGCTCGCTCCTACAGACGGCATCAGGGCCTGCCCCTCCCACAGCTCAGATAAGGCGGCGTTGCTGGCATTTGGTCATGGTTTGTAAAGGGCCAGCAAGCCGTGTCCCTTTAAATTGCAGGACGTTTCCGAGACAATCCCCGCCGCCTTGTGCCTGTTGGAATCGATGGCTAGTCTTCGGTCCGTCACTGAAATTCAGTGATCGGGTTTAGCAGCCTGAGTTCAATAGGCACACGTTGTCACCGCATTATGGCGGCTGTACGTGGGGCACCTTCGGGTGCGCTGGTTTTCCTATTGACCGGTCTGCTAACCCGCGTACAGCTGCCACCTCACGTTTAGCAGCGTTGGTGGTCGCTCCCTTGTTCAATAGGAGTTACACCATGACCAAAGCACTCCCCGATCCACCCATGGATTGCCTCGTCGTCAATGAAGAACTCAGCTTCGAAGACGCCCAACTCTATATTTCCCATCTGATCCACAGCGCATCGGCCACGGTGTGGGACTGTTGCGATCACCTGCAACCCCACGACCGCGCAAGAATCCATGCCGCATGGCATCTGCTGGAAATGGCCAAAACGGTAATAAACCGCACCATCGAATGCATGCCACGAACCTGAAAACACCACAAAACCAATGTGGGAGGGGGCTTGCCCCCGATAGCGGTGTATCAGCGACAGACAGGCTGGCTGACACACCACGATCGGGGGCAAGCCCCCTCCCACATTCCAGTTAAGGCGGCGTTGCTGGCATTTGGTCATGGTTTGTAAAGGGCCAGCAAGCCGTGTCCCTTTAAATTGCAGGACGTTTCCGAGACAATCCCCGCCGCCTTGTGCCTGTTGGA
>NZ_JAFLXH010000013.1:0-136371 GCF_019891515.1 Pseudomonas sp. Wu6
ACAATGAACGACGAATGCATTCATCGTTAGACTATTTGCCGCCCAATCAGTACGAGCGGCAAACAGCCTGAAAACACCGATTGAGGTGTCCGGAAAAAGTTGACCACCTCAAGTCGAATCGTCGCACCGCCCCTCCCACATTGAGTAATGTGTATAGACGGACTGATCTGCATCACCTGCACTTTCCGCAATCCGACCTAGACTTGTCAGAACTTCCACTCCGACAAGGCCGTCACCCCCATGATCTCCATGTCCTCCTTCCACGCCATGCTTATCCCCATCCTGATCGGCATGATCATGCTCGCCGTGGGCTTCAATTTTCGTGACAACCCCCTTGGCGTGTTCGGCATGTGGGTCGGCATGCTGCTGATCCTGGGCACCGTGGTGTACAAGATCCTCGCCAAATTGGCGCAATGACACTCGCATCTGGCATAGCGGCCTCGTACACTCGGTCCATTCATCGCTTTCAAGGTTGACCGCCTCGTGCTTTCCCGTCTGTTTGCCCTGCCCCGCTACCTGCTGATCACCCTGCTCATAATGCTGCCGCTGACGTCCGCCCAAGCGGTGGGCTTGCCCGGGATGCTGGGCGGGTCCAACAAGGCCCAACCCCAGGCCGATGTGCCCCTGGGGCAGTCGCTGGACGAGGTGATCAAGACCCTGGAGAACGACCAGCAGCGCACCCAGTTGCTGAGCGACTTGAAAAAGCTGCGCGCCGCCACGCAGAAAGCCCAGCCGGCGGCCGAGCTGGGTGTGCTCGGCCTGATCGGCAGCACGCTGTCGGGCTTTGAACAGCAGTTCTCCGGCGCCGACAGCCCGCTGGGGCGCTGGGCCAATGAAGTCGATCTGGCCCGGGATGAACTCAGCGCGCTGATGCTGCCCGCCAACGAATGGCTGCCGATCATCTTTGGCTTTGCGCTGATCCTGGCAGTGTGGAGCCTGTTGGCCGCCGCGCTGATCTGGCTCAGCCACCGCGTGCGCGAGCGCTTCGGCTTGCCCGAAGAACTGCCGCAACACCCGCGTACCTGGGACATGCTGCGCTTTGCCTTGCGCAAGCTGGGCCCGTGGTTGATCGCCTTGGTGATTACGGTTTACCTGAGCTACGCCCTGCCCTCGTCCCTGGGCAAGTCGCTGGCGATGGTGCTGGCTTACGCGCTGGTGGTCGGCACCTGTTTCTCGGCGATCTGCGTGATTGCCTTCTCGGTGCTCGACGGCCCGCACCGCCACCGCGCCCTGTATATCCTGCGCCACCAGGCCTTCCGCCCGCTGTGGTGGATCGGCAGTTTTGCCGCCTTTGGCGAAGCCTTGAGCGACCCGCGACTGGTCGCGGCGCTCGGCCAGCACCTGGCGCATACGGCCGCGACGGTTGCCAATGTGATGGCAGCGCTGTCCACCGGCGTCTTCATCCTGCGGTTCCGTCGGCCGATCGCCCACCTGATCCGCAACCAGCCGCTGTCGCGCCGTCTGACGCGTCGCGCCCTCACCGACACCCTCTCGATCATCGGCACCTTCTGGTACCTGCCGGCACTGTTGCTGGTGGGCATTTCGCTGTTCGCCACCTTCCTTTCCGCCGGCGACAGCAGCACCGCCCTGCGCCAGTCGCTGCTGTGCACGGTGCTGCTGGTGTTGTGCATGGTGATCAACGGGCTGGTGCGACGCCACGCCCTCAAACCGCAACGCGGGCACAAGCGCCATGCGCTGTACTCCGACCGCCTGAAAAACTTCGTCTACACCCTGGTGCACCTGGCGGTGTGGCTGGTGTTTATCGAGTTGGGGCTGCGGGTGTGGGGCCTGTCGATGATTCGCTTTACCGAAGGCGACGGCCATGAAGTCAGCGTCAAGCTGTTCGGTCTGGGCGGGACCTTGCTGTTCGCCTGGCTGATCTGGATCCTCAGCGACACCGCGATCCACCACGCCCTGACCCGCTCACGCAAAGGCCTGGCCAACGCGCGGGCGCAGACCATGATGCCGCTGATCCGCAACGTGCTGTTCGTGACCATTTTTATCATTGCCGCCATCGTCGCCCTGGCGAACATGGGCATGAACGTCACGCCGCTGCTGGCCGGTGCGGGTGTCATCGGTATCGCCATCGGTTTTGGTGCACAGTCGCTGGTGGCGGACCTGATCACCGGCCTGTTCATCATTATCGAAGACTCCCTGGCCATTGATGACTACGTGGACGTCGGCGGCCACCTGGGCACTGTCGAAGGCCTGACCATTCGTACCGTGCGCCTGCGCGATATCGACGGCATCGTGCACACGATTCCGTTCAGCGAAATCAAGAGCATCAAGAACTATTCCCGCGAGTTCGGCTACGCGATCTTCCGCGTGGCGATTCCCTACAACATGGAGATCGACGACGCGATCAAGCTGATGCGCGATGTCGGCCAGGCCATGCGTAACGACCCGCTGCAGCGCCGCAATATCTGGTCGCCGCTGGAGATCCAGGGTGTGGAGAGTTTTGAATCAGGCAGCGCGATCCTGCGCGCGCGGTTCAAGACCGCGCCGATCAAGCAATGGGAAGTGTCGCGGGCGTTCAACCTGTCGCTCAAGCGGCACCTGGATGAAGCCGGGCTTGACCTGGCGACACCGCGTTTGAGCGTGCAGGTGGTGACGGGGGGACAGGAAAAAGAAAGGCCTGAAGTCAACGCGAATTAATTGTTGGAGGGGGCTTGCCCCCGATTGCGGTGTGTCAGTTGATGCATCTGTAACTGATCCACTGCCATCGGGGGCAAGCCCCCTCCCACATTTTTGATCGGCGATGTTCAGGCGAGTGCAGCGCCATCCATCTTCTGACGCAGGCTCAGCGGACGCATATCGGTCCAGTTCTCTTCGATATAGGCCAGGCATTCTTTCTTCATGCCGCTCTTGCCCACGATGCGCCAGCCCTCCGGCACGGCCTTGTAGTCGGGCCAGATCGAATATTGCTCTTCGTGGTTGACCACTACCTGAAACAGGATGTCGTCGCGGTCAAATACTGAGGTCATTGCGGTTCTCCGTCGCTCAAAGGCCGGCTGCACACCATGCGCAGCACTGATATCTGTAGAAACGTATCAAGGCCCGGGAAAATTAGACGCTGGCGACCGCCGCCGCCAGGGCGCGCCCGAAGATCTCGGCGACGCGGTCGATCTCGGCGGCGGTGATCACCAGCGGCGGCAGAAAGCGCACCACACTGCCATGCCGCCCGCCCAGCTCGAGGATCAGCCCGCGCTTGAGGCATTCGCGTTGCAGCACAGGCGCAAGCTGGCGGTGCACCGGTGGATGGCCCTGGATGTCGCATGTGCCATTGGGGTCCACCAGTTCCACGCCAAGCATCAGCCCACGCCCGCGAATATCGCCCAGGTGCGCAAAGTCACGTTGCAGGATGCGCAGGTGTTCGCCGAGGCGCTCGCCCATCGCCGCCGCATGCGCGGCCAGGTCGTGCTCCTTGAGATAGCGCATCACCGCAGACCCCGCCGCCATTGCCATCTGGTTGCCACGGAAGGTTCCGGCATGCGCACCCGGCAGCCAGGTGTCGAGCCAGTCGCGATAGACCACCACCGCCAGCGGCAAGCTGCCGCCAATGGCTTTGGACATCACCACCACGTCCGGGATGATCCCCGCGTGCTCGAAGGCAAACATTTTGCCGGTGCGGCCAAAGCCACTCTGGATCTCATCGACAATCAGCGCCACCCCTGCCTGCTCGGTAATGCGCCGCAAGCCGCGCAGCCAGTCGAGATCCGCCGGCACCACGCCGCCCTCGCCCTGCACCACTTCGACAATCACCGCCGCCGGCGGCAACACGCCGGCTTCGGGATCGTTGAGCAGGTTTTCCAGATAATGCAGGTTGACCCGCACCCCTTCCGCGCCCCCCAGGCCGAACGGGCAGCGGTAGTCGTAGGGGTATGGCAGAAATTGCACACCATTACCGAGCAACGCGCCCAAGGGTTTCTTCGGCCCGAGGCTACCCATCAGGCTCAACGCGCCCTGGCTCATGCCGTGATAACCGCCCTGGAACGACAACACCGTACTGCGCCCGGTGGCGGTGCGTACCAGTTTCAAGGCCGCTTCCACCGCATCGGTGCCGGTCGGGCCGCAGAACTGAATCTTCGCCTGCCGCGCCAGCTCCGGCGGCAACAGGCCGAACAGGTCCTGCACGAACTGGTCCTTGACCGGTGTGGTCAGGTCCAGGGTGTGCAATGGCAACTCGTCGCTCAATACCTGTTGAATGGCCTGGATCACCACCGGGTGGTTATGCCCAAGCGCCAACGTGCCGGCGCCGGCCAGGCAATCAATGAAACTGCGGCCCTCCACGTCTTCCACGTAGATACCCTTGGCCCGCTTGAGCGCCAATGGGATGCGCCGCGGGTAGCTGCGGGCGTTGGACTCCTGCTGGCGCTGACGGGCCAGCAGCGGGGTTTCGTCGAACTGATAGAGCGTCTCGCTGGCGTGCGCAGGCGCGGCTTCAATGGGGCTGGTGGCGACTGACATCTCTCGATCCCTCAGGTGGTGATCCGTGGGAGTGGGGAATACGCACGGACTTCATGTTCTGAAGACGCATCAGCTGCGCAAGGATTTAGAGACCTGGCCGGATTTACAGATGTATGCAGATCAAATGTGGGAGGGGGCTTGCCCCCGATGGCCATAGGTATGTACACAACTCAGCAGCGTCCAACCGTAACCACGATGCGAAGCGAGCCGCTCTTGATCTGCTTTTGATCCTAGGCGCCCCGTTAAACCACGCTGGCCGAACGCAGGCTTGAATCCGTGGGTAACCCGGCAGGACGCCGGGTTAGCCGCCCCGCGCCATGGATGGCGCGTGGCGGCGGCCCACGGATTCAAGCCTGCGTTCGGGCACACCGAGCCTAGGCGAGGTGCCGAGTGGTGGGGCAAGAGCCCTTTGGTTACTTTGGGGCTTTTCCAAAGTGAGCCGCCGTCAGGGCGGAACCCTAAGTGGCCGTTACCGCAGAAACGGATATGTACTCAATCTGATCCAACATCCTGGCCAGCCCAGAGGCCGCCATCGGGGGCAAGCCCCCTCCCACAGGGGCCCGCGTGGTACCTAAAAGTTGTGTAGATACTCACGCCCCTCCCACATTTGAATGGTGTTTGGCTTCAAAGTCCCCGGTACTTTTCGTTGAGCGCATACAGGATCGCGCAGGTCTCGGCATCCAGGCGACCGGCATAATCGCGCGCCCGAAAGTGCATCTGAAACGCCCGGGTGCGCTGTTCAAAGGCCTGGCGATTCCAGGCCGGTTTGTAGCCATAGCGCTGAAACGCCCGCTCGACTTCCACTTCCGGCGGCAACCCCATGTAAAACCGCCGTTGGTACATCGCCCGGGTGGCTTCGTCAAACCAGGCGCCTACCCCAGCCTCATGCAGGCAGCGCCAGGGTAGCCGGGGGCCCGGGTCGCTCTTGCGCCAGTACGCCACATCCGAATGCCCGAGAATATCGACCGGGCCGATGTGCGGGTAGCGCTCGAGGATGTCGCGCATCAACGCAATCAACACCTGCACCTGTTCCTCGCGATACGCGGGAAACGTGAACACGCCTTTGTCGTCACGCGCCAGGTTGACGATTTCGATGCCGATCGCGCGACTGTTGAGGTTATCCCGCCCGCCCCAATGGCTCGCCCCGGCATGCCAGGCACGCTTGTCCTCGCCCACCAGGCGAAACACGCGCAGTTCGTCATAGCCGGCGGCGCGATAGGCCGGTTCATCGGGATCGGGCAGCAGGTAGTGAGCGCTGACCCCATTCTGCGTCAGGGTGCGCAAGGATGATTCAAAGGGCGCAGCCGTATAGTGCAGGATCACCTGCGCCACGGGCTCGCCGTTACGTTCGTTGAAATCCCGGGCAGGGAAACTGGTATCGATGACCAACATAAGATCCGTCCTTTTCAATACGGGCCGAATCATTCGGCCCTTTCAAGCGCAAAAAAATTACCGCCATCCTGACGATTTGCAGGTCAGGCGAGCGGTAATTATTTGGCACTTGCAGAAAAGCGATCAGCGTCGCAACGGCATGCCCAGGTCAACGCGCAGGCCATCGGCCTGGCTGTCGAATGTCAGCGAGCACGCGCAGCGCTGGACGATCGCCTGGACGATCGCCAGGCCCAGGCCACAGCCGTCGCTGCTGCCAGTGCGCCAGAAGCGCTGGGTGAGGTATTGCAGGTCGTCGCTGGAAATCTGCGGGCCATGGTCGCGCACGCGGAACACCACCTTGTCAGCGCTGCAAGACACGTTCAATTGCACCCGGGTGTCGGCCGGGGTGTGGCGCAAGGCGTTGTCCAGCAGGTTGCGCAAGGCTGCCACGGCCAACCCCACGGGCATCTCCACCGGCGTGTCGGCGAGGCTGTCCGCCAGGATCAGGTCGATGCGCGAATTGTCCCCGGCGTGGGCATCCTGGATCGCCAGGCGGGCGACTTCCTCGGCGCTGGACTGCAACCCATCGTCAAACGACAGGCTGCCCTCGACCCGTGCCAGCAACAACAGTTGCTCCAGGGTGCGGTGCAGGCGGTCGGCGCCTTCCTCGGCGTGGGCCAGGGACTGGTCACGCGCCGCGCCCTCGGTCATGCGCGCCACTTGCAGGTGCGTCTTGATCGCCGTCAAGGGGCTGCGCAGCTCATGGGCGGCGTCACCGGTGAGCCGGCGCTCGCGCTCGATGGTCTTGGCGATGCGTTGCAACAGCTGGTTCTGGGTGTCGAGCAATGGCTTGAGTTCGCTGGGCAGCGGGTGGATCTGCAACGGTTCAAGGGAGTCGGCGCTGCGGCGCATCAAGGCGTCACGCATGCGGTTGAGCGGCACCAGACTCTGGCCGATGCCCAGCCACAGCAGGCACAGACAGCCCAGCAAGGCCACGCCGACCGGCACCGAGGCCGCCAGCAGGATCGACAGGTTCAGCGCCTCACGCTCCACCTGACGGTCGGCCGTGGTGATCAGCAGGTCACCCTGGGACAGGGTGAAACTGCGCCAGCCCACGCCATCGATCATCTGGTCGCGAAAACCGCTCTTGCGCGACTCCAGCCCCTCATCCGGCGTGGTATGGCTGCGCGCCAGGACTTCGCCGTGCAGGGAACTGACCTGGCAGGCCATGCCCCCCGGTACGCTCAGTTGTTCGCTACGCAAATGAGTGCCGGAACCGACGCTGGCCAGGCCCGGCATCTGTTCGGTCAGCCCGGCCACCATGCGCGCCGAGGCGACCAGTCGCTGGTCGAGGGAAAACATCATCTGATTGCGCAGGTCGTTGAGCATCCAGGCCGCCGCCAGGGCCCAGATCACGACAAAAGCGGCGCCGAGCTTGAACGTCAGGCGCAGGCGCAGGCTCTTCACGAAGCATCCTCTCCCGCATCGGCCGGACCCAGGCGATAGCCAAGGCCGCGTACGGTCTCGACGATGCCATTGCCCAATTTGCGCCGCAGGTGGTGGATGTGCACGTTCAGTGCGTTGCTTTCCAATTCGTCGTTGAACCCGTAGACGCTGTCCTTGAGCTGCTCGCTGGACAACACGCGGCCCTTGTTGTGCAGCAAGGCCTGCAACAGCGCTTGTTCACGGCGCGACAGGTCCACCGGCTGGCCACCCAGGAAGGTCTCGCGGCTGCTGGGGTCATACGCCAGGCGGCCATGTTCGATCAGGTTGACCCGGCGCCCCGCCACGCGGCGCAACAGGGTTTGCAGGCGGGCGGCGAGTTCGCGCAGGTCGAAGGGCTTGAGCAGGTAGTCATCGGCACCCGCCTGCAAGCCGTCGACGCGGTTGGTCACCGAGTCACGGGCGGTGAGGATCAACACCGGGATCTCCAGGCCCTGGCTGCGCTGTTGCTGCAGCAGTTTCAGGCCGTCTTCGTCGGGCAGGCCGAGGTCGAGCACCATGATGTCGAAGGTTGCCGCCCTGAGCATCGCCCTGGCCGCCGCCGCCGTGGCCACGCGTTCAACCGTGAAGCCCTGGGCGGTGAGGCCGGCCACAATGCCGCTGGCGATCAGTTCGTCGTCTTCGCAGACCAGTACGTGCATGCTGAACCCTTCATGAAAGATGCGGGTGATTAGAAAACGCACGGATTAAGCGTGCATTATGCCGCTAACTTCATAACACCCGATAACTCCTACACTCTAGAATAGCGCCGGTTAATCATCGGTTAATCAACGCCACACATTGTGTGCCTCACTTGCATCGAATTAAGGCTGGACCATGCGGTATCTATTTACTTTTCTGCTGGTGTTGCTGGCGGGGTTCGCCCAGGCCGCACCGGGTAACCCGTTCGAGTCCAAACCCGATTTCCTCCCGGTGGGCAAGGCCTTCACCTTTACCTCCGAGCGTCTTGAAAGCGGCGAGACCCAGCTGTATTGGCAGATTGCCGACGGTTACTACCTGTACCAGCAGCGCATGAAATTCGACGGCCTGGCGCAAAAGCCCGTGCTGCCCCAGGGCGAAGCCCACAGCGATGAGTTCTTCGGCGAACAGCAAGTGTATCGCCAGGGCCTGGAAGTGAAGCTCCCGGCCGGCGCCACCGGCCAGGTCAAGCTGGGCTGGCAAGGCTGCGCCGACGCCGGCCTGTGCTATCCGCCGCAATCGATCACCGTGGACCTGGGCGGCAACCCGGCCGTCGCCGCCACCGCGCAGGCCCAGGACGAAAGCCTGGCCAGCGGCCTGCAACAGCGCAGCCTGGGCTGGAGCCTGCTGATCTTTTTCGGCCTGGGCCTGTTGCTGGCATTTGCCCCGTGTTCGTTGCCGATGCTGCCGATCCTTGCCGGCCTGGTGGTGGGCAGCGGTGCCAGCCCGCGTCGCGGCTTTGCCCTGGCCAGCAGCTACGTGGTGTGCATGGCCCTGGTGTATGCCGCGCTGGGTGTGATGGCCGCGTTGCTGGGCGGCAATCTGGCCGCGCTGCTGCAAACCCCGTGGATCCTCGGCAGTTTCGCCGCGCTGTTCGTGATCCTTGCCCTGCCGATGTTCGGCTTCTTTGAATTGCAACTGCCTGCGTTTCTGCGCGACCGCCTCGACACGGTCAGCCGCCAGCAGAGCGGCGGCAGCCTGGTCGGTGCGGGCATTCTCGGTGCATTGTCCGGCCTGCTGGTGGGCCCGTGCATGACCGCGCCCCTGGCCGGCGCCCTGCTGTATATCGCCCAGAGCGGCAATGCACTGCACGGCGGGCTGATCCTGTTCGCCATGGGCATCGGCATTGGTATCCCGTTGTTGTTGCTGGTCACCGTGGGCAACCGCTTCCTGCCCAAGCCGGGCACCTGGATGAACGTGCTCAAGGGCGTTTTCGGTTTCCTGTTCCTCGGCACCGCCGTGCTGATGATTCGCCCGGTGGTCGGCGAAAGCCTGTGGATCGGCCTGTGGGGCGCACTGGCGCTGGTCATGGCCTATTGCGGTTGGACGCTGGCCCGTGAATACGGGCTGGCCGCCAAGGTGTTCGGCGCAGCCTCCCTGGTGCTGGGCCTGTGGGGCGCGGTACTGGTGGTGGGCGCGGCGGGTGGCAGCGATGAGCTGTGGCAACCGCTGAAGGTCTACAGCGGCTCGCGGGTGGCTGCCACCGCTGACGCTCACGACGCGTTCACCACCATCCACGACCCGGCCGCCCTGCAAAGCCAGCTCGACAGCGCCAAGGCCGAGGGCCAATGGGTGCTGGTGGACTACTACGCCGATTGGTGTGTGTCGTGCAAGATCATGGAAAAACAGGTGTTCGGCAAGCCGGACGTGATGGCCGCCCTGAAGGATGTACGCCTGCTGCGCCTGGACGTCACCGCCGACAATGCCGCCAGCCGCGCACTGCTGGGTCGCTACAAAGTGCCGGGGCCACCGAGTTTCGTGTGGATCGGTCCGGACGGTGAAGAACGCCGCGCCCAACGCATCACCGGCGAAGTGGATGCCGCCGCCTTCCTGCAACGCTGGACGCAAACCCGAGACGCGCGCTGATGCTGACCCTCACCATCGGCACCTTCGCCATCGCCCTGAATCACATTCTGCTGATCAGCGCGCTGATTCTCGCCACCCTGGTGGGCTGGCGCGTGGCCAAGCGTGGCGGGGAAAACCCTGAATCGGTGTTGTTCAGCCTGTTCCTGCTGGGCATGCTGGCCGCCCGTGTCAGCTTTGTACTGATGTACTGGAGCGATTACCGTAACGACTGGCTGCAGATGGTCGACCTGCGCGACGGCGGTTTCCTCGCCTGGGCCGGCGTGATCGCGCTGGTGCTCGGTGCGCTGGCCTACGGCTGGCGGCGCCCTGCCCTGCGCAGACCACTCGGTGCCGGGGTGATCAGCGGCCTGGTGTTCTGGGGCATGGCCAGCCTGTCCCTGAGCCTCTACGACAAGGGCTCGCAACTGCCGGACATCACCTTGCGCGATGCCAACGGCAATGTGGTGCAACTGGCCGACTACAAAGGCGGCCCGTTGGTGATCAACCTCTGGGCCACCTGGTGTCCACCGTGCCGTCGGGAAATGCCGGTGCTGGAGCGCGCGCAACATCAACGCCCGGATGTCACCTTCCTGTTCGTCAACCAGGCCGAGAGCATGCAGAGTGTCAGCACCTACCTGGCCACCCAGGGCCTGAACCTGGACAACATGCTGTTCGACGCCGGCGGCCGCCTCGGCCAGGCCGTCGGCTCCATGGCGCTGCCTACCACCTTGTTCTACTCGGCCGACGGACGCCTGATCAACAGCCACCTCGGCGAGCTGTCCCAGGCCAGCCTGGCCCGCGCCATGGAACCCTTCGACACCGTCCCACAAAGGAAACCCACATGCCTCGCCTCCGCCACCTGCTGACCCTGCTGCCGCTGACGCTTGCCGCCACCCTGGCCCAGGCCGAAGACTGGCCGGCCCCGATCAAGCAAATCGAAGCCAAGGGCGCCAAAATCCTTGGCCAATTCGACGCCCCCAGCGGCCTGACCGGCTATGCCGCGCAATACCAGAACCGCGGTATGGCGCTGTACCTGACCGCCGACGGCAAAAGCGTGATCGCCGGCAACCTGTACGATGCTCAGGGCAACGACCTGAGCAGCGCGCCCCTGGAAAAACTGGTGTACGCGCCGATGTCCAAGGAAGCCTGGGCCAAGCTGGAAAACAGCAGCTGGATCCAGGACGGCGACAAGAATGCGCCACGCATCGTCTACCTGTTCAGCGACCCCAACTGCCCGTACTGCAACATGTTCTGGGAACAGGCACGGCCATGGGTGAAGGCCGGCAAGGTGCAACTGCGCCACATCATGGTGGGGATCATCCGCGAAGACAGCCCAGGCAAATCAGCCGCACTGTTCGCCGCCAAAGACCCGCAGAAAGCCCTGGAAGAACACGAAGGCGCCGGCAAGGCCAGCAAGCTGCAAGCGCTGAGCAAGATCCCGGCGGATATCGAAGCCAGGCTCGATGGGAATATGAAGTTGATGGAGGAATTGGAGTTGTCGGCGACGCCGGCGATTTTCTATCTGGATGACAAGGGTGGGTTGCAGCAACAGCAGGGGGCGCCGTCGCCGGAGAAGTTGGTGAAGATTCTGGGGCCGAAGTAATTAGTCCCAGGTTCGTTAACAAGAATGCCTGTGTTAACACAGGCACTCTTGTCATGGCCTCGATTAAACTTCCTCTACCACCAGCAACGTCACATCAAAATCATTGCCTCCCAACCCCAATTGCACGTTATCGACACTGAGCCTTACTGTAGAAGATGACGCAGTGAACACACTTTTGAGCGTTCTCCAGACCCGCGTATCCAATAGCGTCGGAGCGACAATTTCTTGTCCCGAAGCTACCAAGGCAATCCTCGGCAATGGACGCGCACCACTGTTATCCCGAACATCGGCACTGAATTCGTAGGTGCGGCCAATCTCCAGGTCACTGAACACCTTGAACAACTTCTCCCTTTGAGTAGCCAGGTCTTGAGTGTTGGTATAACCCCAATCAAACAAATAATATTGACCGCCTGCCTCTTTTAACACCAGGTCCCTTGGGTCGGTGGCACCCGCGCCTTTTTGCCAACCGTTCCAGTCTTTTTTATTAGGGTCAAAGTCAGTCACGTCTCTGAACCGCTTGCGCAGTGTCAATTCCAATAGCGGAAACTCGATCGCCTCACTCACATCCGGGCTGCCATCGGTGGTCACCTTGAAGACGATGGCCAATGGTGTCTTGTTGCGAAACGCCTCCAGATCGGAGCGCGCAAGTACACGCTTGAGGCCGTTGTTCATATCGGAGAGTGTAATCAGCTGACCCGTCATCACGCGCACGGTGTGTGAAGATCCGTCCTCTTTAGTGCCGGTACATTCCAACCAGCCTTTCTGTCCTTCCAGGGAGAACCACCAGACCTTATCGAAGTTTTCGTCATTGACGATGATTTGCGCATCGCCGGAGAACGTCCGTAGATCCAGGATTGCGCCCTGGGTAGCCGGTGGCGTCGCCTCAGGCACCATTGGGGTGGGCAATCTCGTCGGCACACTGACCTTCAATGCCAGCGTCTTCGACGGCGCCATCTTGCAAGCGCTGGTCACTGTGTAATTGATCAGGATTGTTTTACCCGCACCGTGAATCACCGCTTCGCGCGGAATCGCAAAATCGACATAACCAGGATCGCTGTTGCCCGGTTTTGAGGTCAACGGCAGGCTCGTGCCATCCGTCTTGAGCCACTGCACGTCGATCATCTGATTGGGACTGATCCGTTCATATTCCACGCGAACCGTCACACCGTCGCGGCCATTCCAGAGGGTCAGTTGATCACCGACTGCTTCACACACCCTCGGAGGGGGCAGTATTAACGCCTCCTGCTCAATGCTGAAAGTCACAACAGGAAACTCGACGGCCGTGTCCAGGTCGCACCGCCCATTAAAATTCGCCGCAAAATGCAGGTTGAACTCACTGCAATCGGCCAATTTTTGCAGCTTGGTCCTGGCTATCGGTGTATCAACTCCGTCGCGTAGCCAGGCGGCGGTAAGCGGCTTGCCTTCCAATACATAAAACAGATAGGAACTACCGTCCTCACGCGTGCCGGTTACCCAGACCCAGCAGCAGTCCTGCTCCATGGCGTAATGCCAGATAGGCGCCACCGCCGTTGCGTCATCACCGAACGTATTGAGGTCCACCCGGTCGCCTGTGGCCTGCTCAATGCCCGGTTTTGGCAAGCCCGTGATGCCCAGCACCTTCACGTGGCGCTCGGGTGAGGACCAATGGCTGCCATCGCAGCGCGTGACGTTGTAGGTCAACGTAATGGCTTGCTCAAAATTGGCGCGGATCACTGAAGGCGGTACCGCAAACACCAGGCTGGTTTCACCTTCAACCGGTTGGCGGCATTCCAGTTCGACTGTGCCCGGTCCAGGGGTGCCGGTAAGTGTCGGGCACACCGTATCGCCGCTGCACATGCCCTCATAAGCCACCACGATATGCGCACCGTTCACTGTGTTTATCGGGTTGACCAGCCAGCCGTCGAACTCGGTGTGTACGGCTTCCTTCAGCTCAGGGGGTGACAGTTTCAAGTTAGGGTCAGTGAGCAGCGTCAATGAAAGCGAGCCGAACGATCTATAGGGAACAGCCTCGCTGTAGCGCACGGACGCCAAAAGATACAGTCCGCTGTTATGTTTAAGTTGCTGGAGCAACGCCCGAGGTATTGCTCGACGCCACCCCAGGCGCAAGTCTTCGTCGGTAACCTCTGCATCCTTGAATGGATAAAGTTTGGCCTGGGTGTCATCGGGATAGAAGCCGCTTATATAGCAGTTGATCGTTTGGATTTTGCCGGCAAATGCCCAGGGTGGAATGTAAAGAATCGGATCGTTACAGCACAACAAGGAAAGATCCAGTTTGCCATCGAACGCTTCGAGAATTTGCGCCTGAGGCAAGTTCGAGGGCAGGCTGATCCGTACCCCACCCTGCAAAGATGTTTGACTCTCACCGTTTCTAGTGACGGTGTACGTAAACAATGCGTAAGTGTCCAACCACAATGCTATGTATTCGGGAGGGATATAAAAGTTGATACAACCTGCCTCGTCGCCATTTTGGGGTTCTATCGGCGGATAGGGGCTGCCTGCCAACGGCCAGTTCAGAGTGATGAGGTCAGTGGTTTGCATGTCGTCGTAGCGGACGCTGACGTTGCCTCCGTTCAGCAGTTTGAGTGAATCGACACTGCCATTTTCGTCAGCCTCACGCAGCTCTGGCTTGGGCAGGTCAAGGGCATTCGGCAATGACTTGGGCATAGTGAAAGTTCCTTTTCAATAGACTGGAAATGCCGAAGCCCAGAGGTTGGCCTGATCAGCATCGCCCTATCACACCGTAAAAAAGCCGGCGTTCCTACTGTCAGAATTCACAGTTCCAATCTCCATAAAGACATTATTCGACCAGTGGATTGCGGCAACAGCCGTCGCCGGGTAAGTGGGTGAACATTTTGCGGCCGAAATAAAACAGCTGATGCCTGACGAAAGAGGCCCCCATTACTGGAGGCCTCGTTTTTGATACTCGTCAAACGCGCCCGATCAAGTGTTTTCCTTCACCGTAAGTTAGGGGCAGTACCGCGACAACGGGTCAGTCCATCGTCGTTTAAAATCATTTATCGCCGATACCAAACTTTCAGCGAATCAATGCTGCTATGCGCCGTACACAATATCGTGACATACGAAATCGTTGTGCCTGGATCCGCCTGAAAATCTATCCATGTTCCCGGAAATTCAACGGCCTCCCCTAGCAATTGCCCTTCTTTGTTGAAGTACGTGAATGTGACGCTACTGACGCTCGTACTTGAAAATCCAAACCTGACACGTGCACATTCTCTTTTTAAGCGCAAAACCGCCAGCTGTGGCGGCGTCCCGCCGTAGCAGAAAAGAGCATAGGACTTACCTTCAACCATACCTGGCACTTCTTCTCCGACCCCCCTCACCTGATGAAGCCCGATGTTGGATTGCATCGGCTGCCCCATTTCAAGTGTCGCTAACTTGGTAACGATAGGGTTGCGTGTGTGCTCAATGATGGGATAAGTTTCAAAGTCGTCAAAATCGGTTTCTAACTCATGCCGAAGTTTTAATGTCAGTCTATTAAACTCAAGCTTGACGGGTTCAAGCAGATTTTGACCTACCGTGCACCAAACCCTGAATGTAATGTCGGTACCATCTTTAAACTTCAACAATTCTGCACGAGACATCCGCCGCAACAGCATGTTCAGGTCATCGGTTTCAACGGGTTTTTCATCCATGATGACACTCGTGTAGGGAGAACCCTGTTCTGCAGTCCCCTCGCACGTAATCGTCACGATTTGCCCCTTGATGATCCACCACCATGCCAGTTCGCTATCGGAATCGGGATCCTTGACGACCACGTCTACATAATCTCTGGAAACAGTCGCCAAATCCAAAATATCGCCAGTAGCCTGCTTCACCACCGGGCGAGGACGCCGCTCCATGATGGGCTCACCAACCTGCAACTGCAGTGTCTCGGACACCATCTGCTTGCAGGCATTGATCACGGTATAAGAAATCAACGCCGTCTTGCGGAAGCTGTTGATCACCTGCTCGCGTGACGCCAGGAAAGTGACCGGGCGGGACGGACTTTCCTGCAAGGGCAGTGGCCAGCAGCTGTCTTCGCCGTCCAGGCACCATTGGGCAGTGTGCTGGTGGCTGGGTTGATAGCCGTCGTAAACCGCCTCGACATGCACCCCTTCGCGACCGTTCCACGCCACCAGAACACCACCCTGTGCCTCCCTGACGGTGGGTGCCCGTGGCGTCAGGGGCTGCTGGTAAATGGTGAATGTCGCGGGTGGGAACTCGAGGGCGTCCTCCAGTTCGCTCGCCTCGCAAAAGCTGGCCTTGACGTGCAGTTCAAACTTGGAGCAATCGCCGATCCTCTCCAACGCAACCCTTGGGATATCAGCCCTTACGCCGTCGCTTTTCCAGGCGTCCGTGACAACCTCACCGTCCAGAATATCCAGGCGGTAAGCGCTGCCGTCTGCATGTTCAGCATCGATCCACATCCAGCAATGGCTCGCGCACTGACCGTATGCGCCCAAAGGCGCTATCACGTGTGCATCCCCTGAAAAGTTATCAAGGCACAACAACCGATCCGGGTTCGCCTCTTCAATCAGCGGGCGCTCAAATTCGGGGGTTAAAACATTGATCAGCCTTACTGGGGAAGGCTGTACCGTGCCACTGACGGCCAGGTCATAGCTCAAGGTCATCTGCTTGTTGAAGAAACACGCCACCACACAGGCCGGCAGTTTGACGAGAGGCATCTCACCGTCCTGTTCAACCGTGAAATCACCCAACGGTTTTTTCGCATAACCGGGCCCGCTTACATAAAACCTGACCTCGTCACTTTTGTAAGTGTCCAGCCCCTGGATGACGACCTCCCCTCCCTGCTGGGTGTTTTCAGGGTTGAGGCACCACTCACCGTTGTATTGCGCAGACTCGCGCAAGTGCGGCGGTTTCAGATCCAGCGCAGGGTCGACCTGCAGCAATGAGGTCGTGCGCAGGTGGAAATCCTCGGCGTTCACCGGGAGCGGATTCTCCAGAAGCGGATCGCCAGGTTCAGGGTATACCGGGGCGGTGGTGTCCCAAATCACGCCCAGGTGAGCGGTGATCGCCGAATAGTCGTCCAGCCTGGACAGCCAGCCTCGCGAAAGCGTAAAGCGAAAAACGTGGTCCGGATGGGCTTCGTGCTCCTGCACCACATGATCCTTGGCCACCCAGGCGAAGCGATAGGGCGCCACGTGCTGGTTACCCGCAACCACGACAAACAACCGCTGCCCGGGTTGAATCATCGGCCAGGCCTTGATCGCGACAATTTCATCGCCCGTAAACTCTTGCATGCGCAGGTACCAGGTACTCCACTCCTCCTTGGCATGGGTAAACACCGGCCTTGAGACGACAAGATGCTCCTCCCTGATCTGTTGGATTTCCAACTCCAGCGTCAGGGATTCCAGTGCACGCCCCGCTGCATTGGCCGTGTACTTGATCAATACCGTGTGCCCGATGCAGTAGCTGATCCAGCGTGCCGGAATGTCGACGATATTGACGCCGTTTTCCACAGAGATCGGCTCGAAGCTTGGCTGGTCCTGATCCTTGACCGCCATGTGGAACATGACGTTAGTGGCATTCGCCGGCAGCGTCAGCGTGGCCGTCGTGCCATCGATTGCATCGATGGGATACAGCAGGCTGTTGTTCGCAGTGTGTTCGATAATCGCATAGGGCAGTTCCGCTTCAACGGCTGGCGGCGACTTCGCCGCTCGAACGGACCTGGTTTTTCCAGTAGGTATTTTGCTCGCCACGATAAGACTCCTGTCCAACGTTAGATCACCGTCGGGCCCGGCCGGATGGGCCGGAAACTGCGGTTATCTAACACGTGGATCAGGAATCCTGTCTACTGTCAGAATTGACAGTTCTGCTGAAAAAACTCGATATTCCAGACCAGTGGCCGTCTCACAACCCCTCCAGCTCCGCCATCAAATCACTCAACCGATCCACCTTCTCGGCACTGATCTCATTGCCCGCCAAGCCCTCGATATATTCGGCCAGCTCCGCCACCGTGCTGCACTCGAACATCGCCCGCAGCGGCACATCGCGCTGCAGCGTCTTCTGCACCCGTGAAGCGATCTGTGTCGCCAGCAACGAATGCCCGCCCAGTTCGAAGAAGTTGTCCTGCACCCCTACCCGTTCGACCTTGAGCACTTCGGCCCAGATCGCGGCCAGGGTGGTTTCCAGTTCATTGCGCGGCGCCAGGTAGTCCTGACTGTGCAACTGGCCGATGTCCAGGGCCGGCAGGGCCTTGCGGTCAAGTTTGCCGTTGGCGTTGAGCGGCAGGCGCTCCAGCCACAGCCAGTGCAGCGGCACCATGTATTCCGGCAATTCGGCGCGCAGGCGTTGCTTGATACGGTCCAGGCGTTCGCCTGGGCTGAGGGTTTCATCAACCGGCACCAGGTAGCCCACCAGGTGCTTGCCGTTGACGCCCTCCTGGACACCGACCGCCGCATCACGCACCTCGGGTTGTTCGTGCAGGCGTGCTTCGATTTCACCCAGTTCGATGCGGTAGCCGCGAATCTTCACCTGGTGGTCGACGCGCCCGACATACTCCAACACGCCGTCACTGCGCCGGCGCGCCAGGTCGCCGGTGCGGTACAGGCGTTCGCCCGGTGCGCCGAACGGGTTCGGTACAAACACCGGTGCGGTGCGCAGCGGGTCGCTGACGTAACCGCGACCGACGCCGATGCCGGCCACGCACACTTCACCGACGGCGCCTTGGGGCACCAGCTCCAGCGTGCCGTCCAACAGGTACAGACGGTTGTTGTCGGTGGGCGTGCCAATCGGCAGATAAGTGCCACGGGTCGAGGCCAGGTCGACGCGGTAGAACGCCACGTCGTCCGAGCATTCCGCCGGGCCGTAGGCGTTGACCAGGCCGATCTGCGGGTAGCGCAGCAGCCATTGGTGCGCCAGCTCCGGCGGCATCGCTTCACCGGTCGGCAGCATCCAGCGCAGGCCGTCGAGACGAATGTGGTCCTGGGCGAGCATGCCCTGGATCAGCGACGGCACGCTTTCCAGCACGGTGATGCCGTGTGCCTGAACATGCTCCAACAACCCCTGCGGATCATGGGCCAGGGCGTTCGGCACAATATCCACCCGCGCGCCAAACAGCGGCGCAGCGAGGAACTGCCACACGGAAATATCGAAGCTTTGCGAAGCGGTCTGCGCGATCACATCAGCGTCGCTCAGTTGCAGGTAGGGCACCTTGCTCAACTGGTTGTTGAGCATGCCGCGCTGTTCGACCATCACGCCCTTGGGCAGGCCGGTGGAACCGGAGGTGTAGATCACGTAGGCGAGGTTGTCCGGGGCGCTATAGACGCCCGGGTTCTCGCCACGGGCGGGGATTTCCTCCCACACCAGCAACTGGCAGTCGACGCCGTCGAGCAGTTCGATGGCCTGTTCCCGACACGCTTCGGTGCACACCAGCAAGGGCGTACGGCTCAGGTCGATGATGCGGCTCAGGCGCGGGCCCGGCAGGCCAGGGTCCAGCGGCAGGTAGCCGGCACCGGCCTTGAAGCTGCCGATGATCATGCCGAGCAACTCCAGGTTACGCTCGGCCAGCAACGCCACCGGTTGGTCCGGGCCGACACCGGCGGCAATCAGCGCATGCCCCAGACCGTTACTGCGCCGGTTCAACTCCTCATAGCTCCATTGCCGGTCAAGGCAACTGGCGGCGATACGCTGCGGATATCGCGCCACCTGTTCCTCGAACAACTCGACATAGCTGCGCGCCAGCGGGTAGTCGTGCTCGCTCTGGTTGCAGCCGTCCACCAGGAACGCGCGCTCCTGCTCGCCGATCAGCGGCAGGTCGGCCATGTCGCCATGGAAGCCCTGCACCAGCGCCAGCAACAGGCGCTTGAACTCGGCGAGCATGCCTTGCACGGTGGTTTCATCGAAGTAGCGCTGGTCGTAGGACAGGTGCAAACCCAGGTCATCGCCCGGGTAGCACACGGCGGTCAGTGGGAAGTTGGTGTGGGTACGCCCGGAATCGGAGGTGGCATTCAGGCTTTGCGCATGGCTGAGCACCGAGGTTTCCACCGGGGCGTTTTCGAACACGAACAGGCTGTCGAACAGCGGCTGGCCCTTGGGCAGTTCGCTGTGTTCCTGGATAGTCACCAGCGGCAGGTATTCGTACTCGCGCAGTTGCATATTGCTGTCGAGCAACCCGCTCAACCACTGGCGCACGCTGCACCGCTGGTCATCGGCAGGCAGCTTCACCCGCAGCGCGATGCTGTTGATAAACAGGCCCACGGTGCGTTGCATCTCGGGCATGTCCACCGGACGCCCGGCCACGGTGACGCCGAACAGCACGTCGCGATCACCGCTCACGCGCCGCAGCACCAAGGCCCAGGCGGCCTGGGCGAAGGTGTTGACGGTGAGCTGATGCGCCTGGGCCAGCTCGCGCAGTTGCGCGCCGTCACGGGCATCCAGCCGGGTGTAGCAGTCGCCCACCACCATGCCGCCGCTGTGGCCGGCATGTTCGCGCAGGAATGGTCGGTCGCTCGGGATCGGCGTGGTGCGCTCGAAACCTTGCAGGTTGCGCTGCCACCACTGGCGCGCTTCGTCCAGGTCCTGGCGTTGCAGCCAGGCGATGTAGTCGCGGTAGCGCGGCGGCGTGGCCAGTTGCGCGTCGCGCCCTTCGCCAAGCGCCTGGTAGAGCTCGAAGAAGTCGTTCATCAGCAGCGAACGGCACCAGGCATCGATAAGGATGTGGTGGTTGCTCATCATGAACCAGTAACGCGCCTCGCCCACGCGGATCAGGCGCAGGTGGAACGGCGCCTGGTTGAGCAGATCGAAACCGGCCTCGCGCTCGGCCTTGAGCAGCGCTTGCAGTCGCGGCTCGTGCTCACGCTCGGGGTCGGCGCTCCAGTCCAGATAGTCAATCGGCGTGCTGCCGGGCTTGTGGATCACTTGCAGCATGTCTTCGCCGACGTTCCAGCAGAACGAGGCACGCAAGGCTTCGTGGCGGGCGATCACCGCCTGCCAGGCCTGGGCGAAACGCTCGGGGTCGAGGTCACTGTTGATGCGGTAGCGGTCCTGCATGTAATACAGGCCGGTGCCCGGTTCCAGCAGGGTGTGCAGCAGCAGGCCCTCTTGCATCGGGGTCAGCGGGTAGACATCTTCGATAGCGCCGGCCGCTACCGGCAAGCTGTCCAGTTGCGCCTGGGTCAACCGTGCCAGCGGGAAGTCGGACGGCGTGAGGCCACCGGATTCGTCCTTGATGCAATGGGCGATCAGGTCCTGCAGTTCGGTCAGATAGGCCTCGGCCAGTTTGCCAATGGTTTGCTGATCGTAGCGCTCGCGGCTGAAGGTCCAGCGCAGCACCAGTTCACCGCCATACACCTGGCTGTCGACACTCAGCGCAGTGGGCAGCGGTGCATCGGGGTCGTGTGCAAGGCCGGCGGATTCCTCCAGCGGATGAAACAGCGCGTCGGCGCCGAAGCTCTGGTCGAACTGGCCGAGGTAGTTGAAGGTAATGTCGGCGCTCGGCAGCGCGGCCAGGCTGCGTTGGCACTGGTCGTCCGCCAGGTAGCGCAGCACGCCGTAGCCCAGGCCTTTGTGCGGCACGCCGCGCAGTTGCTCCTTGATCGCCTTGATCGAATCGCCCGGCTCTGCCTGGGGGGTCAGGCGCAATGGATAGGCGCTGGTGAACCAGCCGACGCTGCGGGTCAGGTCGATGTCATCGAACAGGCTTTCGCGGCCGTGGCCTTCCAGTTGAATCAACGCCGCGTCGTTACCGCTCCAGCGGCACAGCACGCGAGCCAGGGCGGTCAGCAGCAGATCGTTGACCTGGGTGCGGTAGGCGCTCGGCGCCTGTTGCAGCAACTGCCGGGTGCGCTCTACGTCCAGGCGCACGCTGACGGTCTCGGCGTCACGCTGGCGCAGTGCGCCGTGTGGGCGATCCACCGGCAAGGCCAGCGCCGGGCCCGCCAACTGCGCTTGCCACAGGCTCAGCTCTTCGCGCAGGGATTCGCTATGGGCATAGGCCTGCAAACGTGCGGCCCAGTCGCGCAACGCGCTGGTCTTGGCCGGCAGGCTGACGGACTGGCCTGCGCTCAGTTGGCGATAGACCGTTTGCAGGTCTTCGAGCAACACCCGCCAGGACACGCCGTCCACCACCAGGTGATGGATGGCGATCAGCAGGCGCTGCCGGCCTTGCGGGCCGTCCACCAGCAAGGCGCGCAGCAGCGGGCCGTGCGCCAGGTCGAGGCTGCGCTGGGTGTCGGTGAACAGCGCGGTGCAGTGGTCCATGTCGCGCACCTGCGCCTGCATCAATATGCCGCCCTGGGGCACGCCCAGGTGCTCGGCGTGCCACTGGGCATCGCGCTGGGTGAAGCTCAGGCGCAGCGCGTCGTGATGCTCCAGCACCGCCAGCAGGGCCTGCTCCAGGCGATGCGGCTCGAGCAGTTGCAGCGGCTTGAGCACCAGGGCCTGGTTCCAGTGCTGGCGCGCCGGGATGTCGGAGTCGAAGAACCAATGCTGGATCGGCGTAAGGCCCGAGCGGCCGGTGAGCACACCTTGCTCGGCGCTGAACGTCTCGACGCGCGTGGCGACGGCGGCCAGGCTTTGCACGGTCTGGTGCTGGAACAGGTCACGCGGGCTGAAATGAATGCCCGCCTGCCGCGCACGGCTGACCACCTGGATCGACAGGATCGAATCGCCGCCCAGCTCGAAGAAGTTATCGTCGAGGCCGACTTGCTGCAGGTTCAGCACCGCGCACCAGATGGCCGCCAACGTGCTTTGCAGCGCATTGCGTGGCGCCACGTACGCCTGGCGATTCGCTTCAGGATCGGGCTGCGGCAAGGCGCGCCGATCGAGCTTGCCGTTGGCGGTCAGCGGCATGCTGTCCAGCACGATTATGTGGGCGGGCACCATGTAGTCCGGCAAGTGCGCCTTGAGGTGGGCCTTCACCGCGTCGCGCAAGGCGCCGTGCTCGGCGTCGCTGACCAGGTACGCCACCAGCTGTTTGCCGCTCGGCGAATCCAGCGCCAGCACCACCGCTTCACGCACCGCCGCATGCTCCAACAGGCGCGTTTCGATCTCGCCCAATTCGATGCGGAAACCGCGAATCTTCACCTGATGGTCGATACGCCCCAGGTACTCCACCTGCCCATCGGGGCCTTGGCGCACCAGGTCACCGGTGCGGTACAGGCGCCCGCCATTGCCGGTGAACGGGTCGGCGACAAAGCGCTCCGCCGTCATGCCGGGGCGCTGGTGATAGCCCTGAGCCAGGCCCGCGCCGCCGATGTACAACTCGCCGCTCGCGCCCTGCGGCACCAGGGCCAGGTCGGCGTCGAGAATGTAAGCCACGCGCGCGCCGACAATGCTGCCGATCGGCACGCTGGCAGCGCCCTCCTCCACCTGTTGCGGCGCCAGGCTGGCCAGCGGCATCACCACGGTTTCGGTCGGGCCATAGGCGTTGAAAAACAGCTCAGGCTGGAACGCCGCGCGAATACGCTGCAGATGTTCACCGGTCAGTGCTTCACCACCAGTGATGCACATGCGCACCGGCAAGGTCTGCTGTTGCGTGGCCAGCCACTGCGCCAACTGACTGCCGTAGCTGGGCGTGAACCCGAGGATATTCACGCGATGGCTGCGGATCAGCGCGCAGATCTCTTCAGCGTCCCATTGGCCCTGGGCACGCAATACCACGTGGGCACCGCTGAGCAACGGCACCAGCAGGCGCTCGGTGGCGGCGTCGAAGTTGATCGAATAAAAGTGCAGTTCGCAGTCGTCCGGGCGCATGCCGAAGCGCTCGATCACGGCCTGGCAATGCATGGCGATTTCCCCCTGGGACACCACCACGCCTTTAGGCTTGCCGGTGGAGCCGGAGGTGTAGATCAGGTACGCCTGGTGCTGCGCCAGGCTGATAAACGGCAGCTCATCGGCCGAATAACTTTCCAGCCTGGCCGCGTCATCTTCCAGGCACCAGCACGCCAGCGCGTGCGGCAACTCGCCAAGGGCCTGGAACATCGCCGCATCGCTGAGCAGCAGGCCGATGCCGCTGTCTTCGATCATGTAGTGCAAGCGGTCCAGCGGGTATTCCGGGTCCAGCGGCACGTAGGCGCCGCCGGCCTTGAGGATCGCCAGCAGGCCGACGACCATTTCCAGCGAGCGTGGCAGCGCCAGGCCGACCCGCACCTGCGGGCCGACGCCACGTTCGCGCAGCATCCAGGCCAGGCGATTGGCGCGGGCGTCGAGTTCGGCGTAAGTGAGGGTCACACCGGCAAAGGTCAGCGCCGGCGCCGCGGCACGTTTGCGCGCCTGCTGGCTGAACAGGGTCTGGATGCACTGGTCCAGACGATGCTCTCCGGCTGCAACCCCGAGGCTGTCCTGCAGGGCGCGCTGCTCGGCGGTGCTGAGCAACGGCAGTTCGCTGAGGCGTTGGTGCGGATTATCGATCAGTGCTTCCAAGAGGTTGCGCCAATGCGCGGCCATGCGGGCGATGCGCGGCTCGTCGAACAGATCGGTGCTGTAGGTCAGGCAGCAGCCCAGGCGATGGTCGAGGTCGGTGACTTCCAGGTTGAGGTCGAACTTGGTGGCGCGGGCATCGTTGGCCAGGTACTCGACGGTCATGCCGGCCAGTTGGCGGCTCTGCTGGAACTCCCAGCGCTGCACGTTGCACATCACCTGGAACAGCGGGTTGTACGCCGCGCTGCGCGGTGGTTGCAGCGCCTCCACCAGATGGTCGAACGGCAGGTCCTGATGGGACTGGCCTTCGATCACGGTGTGACGCACCTGCTCGAACAACTGCGCCACACTCATCTGTCCATTGAGCTGGCAACGCAACACCTGGGTGTTGAGGAACGCACCGATCAGACCTTCGCTTTCCGGGCGGATACGGTTGGCCACCGGCGCGCCGATGCGCAGGTCGGTCTGGCCGCTGTAGCGGTAGAGCAACACGGCCAGGGTAGCGGTCATGGTCATGAACAGGGTCAGGCCCTGTTCGGCGTTGAACGCGCGTACGCGGGCGGCCAGTGCATCGCTCAGGTCAAAGCGGTACAGCTCGCCGCGATGACTTTGCACCGCCGGGCGCGGGCGGTCGCCGGGCAGTTCGAGCAGCGGATGTTCGCGGCCCAATTGCGCGGTCCAGTAATCCAGCTGGCGTTGACGCTCGCCCGATTCCAGCCATTGGCGTTGCCACACGCTGTAGTCCAGGTACTGCACCGGCAGCGGCGCCAGCGGTGAGTCGCGCTCGTCGATAAAGGCTTCGTACAGCGCACTGAGTTCACGGGCAAAGATGTCCATGGCCCAGCCTTCGGTGACGATATGGTGCAGGGTCAGCACCAGATAATGGTCCTGCTCACCGGCCTTGACCAGGCAGGCGCGCAGCAATGGCCCGCTTTCCAGGTTGAACGGGGTGTGCGCTTCCTGATCGGCCAACTGCTGCAGACGCTGCCGGCGCTCGCTGTCGTCGAGTGCCGAGAAGTCCTGCCAGTCCATGCGCAGGTTGGTCTGCGGCCAGACGTGTTGACAGGCCACGCCATCGACGCTCGGGAAGGTGGTGCGCAGGGTTTCGTGGCGCATGATCAGGGCCTGCAAGGCTGCCTCGAAACGCCCCACATCCAGCACCCCGCGCAAGCGCGCCATGCCACCGACGTTGTAGGCCGGGCTGTCCGGTTCCATCTGCCAGAGGAACCACATGCGCTGCTGGGAATAGGACAGCGGCACCGGCGCGCTGCGGTCGACCCTGGCGATGGCGGTCTGTTGGTTGCGTTGGCCCGACGCCTGGATCAGGCCCACTTGTGCGGCGAAAGCGCCCAGCTCGCTGGCATCGAACAAGGTGCGCAATGGCAGCTCGACGTCGCAGGCCTGGCGGGTGCGGGAGATGATTTGCGTGGCCAGCAACGAGTGGCCGCCCAGGGCGAAAAAGTCGTCGCGCAGGCCGATACGCGGCAGGCCGAGCACTTCGCGCCAGATCGCCGCAATCTGCTGCTGCAACGGCGTCTCGGGTTCGACGTGTTCGCGGGTTTGCCACACCGGTTGCGGCAATGCGCGGCGGTCGAGCTTGCCGCTGGGGCTCAAGGGCATGGCGTCCAGGTACATCAGGTGGGCGGGCACCATGTACTCGGGCAACCGGGCGGCCAGCGCGGTTTTCACCGCCTGTGCATCCAGTTCCACAGGGCTGGTGTAGTAACCGATCAACTGCTCGTCACGCACCAGCACCACCGCTTGGGCGATGCCCTGAACCGCCAGCATGCGCGCTTCGATTTCCTGCGGTTCCACCCGCAAGCCGCGCAGCTTGACCTGCTGATCGAGACGCCCCAGGTATTCAAGCACACCCTCAAGGCTCCAGCGCGCACGGTCGCCGGTGCGATACAGGCGCGCGCCGGCCTCGCCCAGCGGGTCGGCGACAAAGCGTTCGGCGGTCAGCCCGGCACGGCCGAGGTAACCGCGCGCCAGGCCGATGCCGCCGATGCACAATTCACCCGGCACACCGGCCGGCAGCGGGTTGAGGTGCTCGTCGAGCACCCGGCAGATCACATTGCCCAGTGGCCGGCCAATCGGCGATCGCGCGCCATCGTCCACGGCGCAGTGCCAATGGGTGACGTTGATCGCGGTCTCGGTCGGGCCATACCGGTTGTGCAATTGCACCGCCGGCAGGCGTGCCAATACGCGGTCGCGCAGCTCGGCGGGCAAGGCTTCGCCGCCGGAGAACAGACGGCGCAGGCTGGTGCATTCGGCTGCCAGCGGTTCGTCGATAAACAGCTGCAGCAACGGCGGCACGAAGTGCAGCGTGGTCACGCCATGTTCCTGCACCAGTTGCGCGATGCGATGCGGGTCGCGATGCTCACCCGGCCCCGCCAGCACCAGACGGCAACCGGTGATCAGCGGCCAGAAGCACTCCCACACCGACACGTCGAAACTGATCGGCGCCTTTTGCATCAGCACGTCGCTGGAGTCCAACCGGTAGGTGGCCTGCATCCACTGCAAGCGCTCGGCCAGCGCCGCGTGGGTATTGCCCACGCCCTTGGGCTGGCCGGTGGAGCCGGAGGTATAGATCACATAGGCGAGGTTGTCGCCATGCAGGTGCAGGCCCGGCGGCTGGCTCGGCCAGCTGTCCAGGTGCAGGCTGTCCATGGCAATCACGCACACGCCTGGGGTGGTCGGCAGACGTTCGAGCAGCGAAGTCTGGGTCAACAGCAGGTGCACGCCGCTGTCTTCGAGCATGAAGGCCAGGCGCTCGGCGGGGTAATCCGGGTCCAGCGGCACATAGGCGCCACCGGCCTTGATGATCGCCAGCAGACCGATCAGCAACTGCGGCGAACGCTCGGCGGCGATGCCCACGCACACGTCCGGGCCCACACCCTTGTCGCGCAGGTAATGGGCCAGGCGGTTGGCCTGGGTGTGCAGTTGGGCGAAGCTCAAGCTGGCGTCCTGCCAGACCAGCGCCGGGGTGTCCGCGGTGTGCAGGTTGAGCAGTTCGGGCAGCCATTGCCGGGCCGGCGCGCACTGCGCCTGGCTCCATGGGCGTTGCTCGTCCTCTGCGCTCAGCTCCAGCTCGCCCACGGCGTGCTGCGGTTGCGCGCAGGCCGCTTGCAGCAGGTGAACGTAATGCTCGGCCAGGCGCTGAAGGGTGGCGCTGTCGAACAGTTCATCGGCGTAGTCGAACGACAGGCTCAAGCGCCCGTTGCGGTCCTCTTCGCTGTGCAGTTGCAGGTCGAACTTGGCTTCGCGGCTGTGCCACGGCAGCTCATCGGCGAGCAGGCCCGGCAGGCGGCGCAAGGCACTCAAGTCACGTTGCTGGTGGTTGAACATCACCTGGAACAGGCCCTGCTCACGCGCCTGGGGGAAGGCCTCCAACAGTTGCTCGAACGGCAGGTCCTGATGGGCCTGGGCGTCCAATGCAGCCTGGCGTGTCGCGGCCAGCAGTTGGTTGAACGGCATGCGCCCGTCAAGCTCGGCACGCAGCACCAGGGTGTTGATGAAGAAGCCGACCAGGCCATGGGTTTCCTGGCGCGGGCGATTGGCATTGGGCACGCCGATGCGGATATCGCGCTGGCCGCTGTAGCGATACAACAGGGTCTGGAACGCGGCCAGCAGCAGCATGAACGGGGTGGATTCATGGGTCCGCGCGGTCTGGCCAATCGCGGCGCTGAGGGACGCGTCCAGGCGTACGGTATGCCGCGCGGCGCTGTTGCGCGCCTGCGTCGAGCGTGGGTGGTCGGTGGCCAGGTTGAGGGGCGGATGCTCCTCCCCCAGCGTCGCCTTCCAGTACGCCAACTGTCGCTCGCCTTCACCGGCGGCCAGCCACTGGCGCTGCCAGCTGGCGTAGTCGGCGTATTGCAGGGTCAGTGGCGGCAACTCAAGGGGCTGGCCCTGGACGGCAGCGGCGTACAGCCGCGAGAACTCGTCAATCAGGATAGTGAGCGACCAGCCATCGGCGATGATGTGGTGCAACGTCACCAGCAGTTGATGGTCCTCATCGTCCAGACGCACCAGGGTGACCCGCAGCAGCGGGCCTTTCTCCAGGTCGAACCGGGTACGCGCTTGATCTTCGCGGACCTGCTGCGCACGCGCCTGGCGCTCGGCATCGGGCAAGTCGCTGAGGTCGATGACGTGCAACGCGAAATCCGTCGCGGCCTCGACTCGCTGAAAGCCCTGGCCATCGCGCTCGTAAAAGCGTGTACGCAAGGCTTCGTGGCGCTGGATTAACTGCTGGAAGCTTGAGCGCACGGCGTCTTCATCCAGCTCGCCGCGCAGGCGCAGGGCGCCGGGGATGGTGTAGGCGCTGCTGTTCGGGTCCAGTTGCCAGGTGATCCACAGGCGGTTCTGGGCCAGGGATTGCGGCAGGTCGTCCTGGCGCGACACAGAGGCCATCGCGCCCTGGGCAACGCCGCCGTCCTGTTGCAGGCGCGCGACGCTGGCGGCGAAGCCTTGCAGGGTGGGCGCTTCGAACAGCAGGCGCAGGTTCAGCTCCAGGCCCAGGGTTTCGCGCAGGCGCGCGACCACTTGGGTCGCGCTGATGGAGTTGCCGCCGAGCAGGAAAAAGTGATCATCGGCGGCGACCGTCGGCACCTGCAGTTGCTCGCACCAGATCGCGGCGATCCGGTTTTGCAGAACCGATTCCAGCGCGGCGTCACTGGCTGGCGCTTGCAGGTCGGGGAACTGCGCATAGCAGTTGAGACTGCCATCGGCATGGCGCAGCGCACACGCCGCCCGTTGCACCTTGCCGCTGGAGGTTTTCGGCAACGCGCCCGGATTGAGCAACACCACCACGCACGGCGCCTCCTGGCAGGCCTCGGCCACTGCCTGGCGAATCGCCTTGATCAGTGCTTCGGGCGGCAGGATTTTCTGCACGCTGCGGCTGATTTCCGCAGCAATGCCGATGCCTTCCACGCCGTGGTCATTTACCGCAAAGGCGGCCACTCGGCCCTTGCGTACTACCTCCACCTCACGCTCGATGGTTTGCTCGATGTCCTGCGGGTACAGATTGTGTCCGCGTACGATCAGCAGGTCTTTCAAGCGCCCGGTGATGTACACCTCACCGTCACGGATAAACCCCAGGTCGCCGGTGCGCAGCCAGGTCCGGCCGGCGTGCTGGACGAAAGTCCGCGCGCTGGCTTCGGGGTTGCGCCAGTAACCGTGGGCAATGCTCGGGCCGCTGGCCCAGAGTTCGCCCACGCAATTGTCGGCCAACGCGCAGAGCGTGTGGGGATCGGCAATCAGCACGGCGTGGTCCGGCTGATGGGTGCCGCAACTCATGACCGCACTGCCCTGCCCCGGCTCGGCGCGGTTGGCGGCCAGCGCCTGCGCATCCAGGTGCAGCGCAGGGATGCCGTGGCCACGGCGGCCACCGGCGACAAACAAGGTCGCTTCGGCCAGGCCATAGGAGGCGAAGAAATTATTCGAACTGAAACCACAGGCGGCGAATTTTTCGCCGAACCGTTCCAGGGTGTCCAGGCGGATCGGCTCGGAACCGGAATAGGCCACGCGCCAGGTGCTCAGGTCCAGGCGTTCCAGGGCCGACTCGCTGACCCGCTCGCTGCACAGACGGTAGGCGAAATCGGGGCCACCGCTGATGGTGCCGCCGTATTCGCTGATCGCCTCGAGCCAGCGCAGCGGCCGCGCCAGGAAGTAGGCCGGCGACATCAGCACGCACGGCACACCGCTGAAAATCGGTTGCAGCAAGCCGCCGATCAGGCCCATGTCGTGGTACAGCGGCAGCCAGCTGACGATCACATCGTCCGGGTTGAGGTCGATGCCAAAGCCGCGGCGGATCAGCACTTCGTTGGCCACCAGGTTGCCGTGACTGACTTGCACGCCCTTGGGCAGCGCGGTGGATCCGGAGGTGTATTGCAGGAAGGCGATGTCGTCGGGCTGCAGCTCGGGGGCGAGCCAACGGTCGGCAAGCTGTGGGTCGAGGGTGTCCACGCTCAACAGCGGCGGTGCGTTTTCGATCTGCGCCAGGCCATCGGCGAGGCTGGCGATGGTCAGCAGCCGGCGCGGCTCGGCATCGCTGATGATCGACAGCAAGCGCTCCTGATGATGGCGCTTGCTCGATTCCGGCGGGTAAGCCGGCACCGCGATCACCCCGGCGTACAGGCAACCAAAGAACGCCGCGACATAGTCCGGGCCGCTGGGAAACAACAGCACCGCGCGCTCGCCCATCGCGACATCGGCTTGCAAGGCGGCGGCGATGGTGCGCGCGCGTTGGTCCAGGTCACGGTAGCTGAGCACCACGCTGTGCTCGGCGGACTCGGCCAGAAAGCGCAGGGCCAGGCGGTCCGGCGTCTGCGCGGCACGGCGCTGGAGGGACTGGACCAGAGTGCGGGGAAGTTCGAAGGCGTCCATCATGGGGTTCCTGCCTGAAATCGGCTTACGGGAAATTCGGGAAATCGGTGAGGTTCAGCCGGCGACGCGCTGGCGCGCCGCGCCACTGCGCCAACGGGCCAGGTGGGCCTCGGCATAGCGCCGCATACAGCGCAGCACGACGCTTTCGTGCTGCACGAGAAAGAAGTGATGCCCCTCGAACATGTCGAGGGAAAAGCCGCTGGCGGCTTCGAGCTGCCAGTCCAGCAATTGGTCGGCGCGCACGCTGTCCTGCTTGCCGCCAAAGACATGGATCGGCACGTCCAGCGGCTCGCGTTCGCCATAGGTAAAGCTGCCGCACAGCAGGAAATCGGCGCGCAGGATCGGCAGCATCAACTGCATCAATTCGGGATTGGCCAAGGCGTCTTCGGCAGTGCCCTGCAGCTCACGCAAGCGGGCGATCAACTGCACGTCGGTTTTTTCGATGGCGTAGTCACTGACATCGCGCCGCGCCGGGCCGGCGGTGCCGGAGACAAACAACGCCAGCGGCGCCGGCACATTGCGCGCGTTCAAGGCATGCGCCAGCTCGAACGCCAGCAGGCCGCCGAGGCTGTGGCCGAACAACGCATAAGGGCCATTCAGGTCGCGGCTGATTTCATTGGCGAGCTGGGCAGCCAGGGCCTTGATATCGCGCTGCAGCGGTTCGCCCATGCGCATGCCCCGCCCCGGCAGCTCCAGTGGGCATACCTGCAACCAGTCCGGCAACACGCGGCGCCAACGGGCGTAGACCGAGGCACTGGCGCCCGAATGGGGCAGGCAAAACAGGCGCAGCGGCGTTGGGGTACTCATCACCCGAGAACTCCACGCTGAAACACGCTGTGTGCACGATAAAAACCCATTTCGCCCTCCTGCGGGTGCTGATCCCTGGCCGTTTGCTAACGAACCTTTCACCCAGAAGAACGGACGGCCCCGGCAAATAATTAGTCGCCGGGGACAAGCGAGACGCGGTTCACACCTTACCCAAAGGCATAAGATTAGTTCGCCTTCTCATTTGACAATCATTATCATTCAGCATAATTTGTTGCCCGATGTGTAGGAGGCCTCAGCAGGGACGCCCTCCCCCAACCTTTTTGCAACAAGGTGATTTCCATGACGGAACAAGTATCCACAGGCAGGTGCGACTCACCCCTTCTCCAGGCATTCGTCGACAATCGACTGATCCTGGTGAAGATCGCAGCGCGTATTACCGGCTGCCGTTCCCGTGCCGAGGATGTGGTGCAGGACGCCTACTTTCGGCTGCAATCGGCGCCGACCATCACCTCTTCGTTCAAGGCACAACTGAGTTATCTGTTCCAGATCGTGCGCAACCTGGCGATCGACCACTACCGCAAGCAGGCCCTGGAGCTCAAATACTCCGGTACCGAAGAGGAAGGCTTGAATGTGGTTATCCACGGTGCTTCACCGGAAACCTCCCACATCAATTTCAACACCCTGGAAAACATCGCCGACGCCCTGACCGAACTGCCACAGCGCACCCGCTACGCCTTCGAGATGTACCGCCTGCACGGCGTGCCGCAGAAAGACATCGCCAAGGAACTCGGGGTCTCGCCAACGCTGGTGAACTTCATGATCCGCGATGCGCTGGTGCACTGCCGCAAAGTGTCGGGCAGCCACAGCGATACGTTTGCGCGCAGGGTTTGAACAACACACAAACCACTGTGGGAGGGGGCTTGCCCGCGATGCGGTGTGTCAGTTAGCTCTGTTTTAGCTGACACACCGCTATCGGGGGCAAGCCCCCTCCCACATTTGGACCGGGATCGACACAAAATACCGGTCGGCTCCAAGGCCGCCGCGCTTTTGCTTTTGATCTGCTTTTGATCTCAGGCGCCCCGTTAAACCACGCTGGCCGAACGCAGGCTTGAATCCGTGGGTAACCCGGCAGGACGCCGGGTTAGCCGCACTGGGCCAGGGATGGCCCATTGCGGCGGCCCACGGATTCAAGCCGGAGAGAGGGCACACCGAGCCTAAGCGAGGTGCCGAGTGGTGGGGCAAGAGCGTTTTGCTTACTTTTGCGCTTTTCAAAAGTGAGCCGCTGTAAAAGCGGAACCATTAGCAGCCGTGACCGCAGAAACGGATATGTACTCGGTCCAATCCAACATCCTGGTCGGCCCAGAGGCCGCCATCGGGGGCAAACCCCCTCCCACACTCGATCAACTGCGGCCTCAGGGCAGCGGCGTTATGTCAATCCGATACGGCGCGAAAATCCTGAGCATCTGGCCGTTATCCCGCAAGCGCTTGAGCAGCTCGGCAAATACCGGCCCGGTGATCGGCGCCTTGGGCCGCAGCAGTGCGTAATGGTGATAGACCTGATCAATGCGCTCCGACACCAGGAACTTGTCCGCCATGTTCGCGTTGCGCACCATGAAATCACTCAGGTACGAACGAGTGACCAACGCAATATCGGCACGCCCCCGCGCGACCATCAGCAAGTTACTGTCATGGGAGTAGGTCAAGGTAGCGTTGAAGTGCTCGGCCAGGTACTTGGGGTCGGGGTTGAACTGGGCGAAGGCGTAGTGATAACCGCTGAACACCGCCAGGCGTTTGCCGGCCAGGTCGGCGAAAAAGCGCTGGTCGCGACCGGGCTCACGCTCGGCCACGAAGATTTCAGCGTCTTCCAGCCCCATGTCGACGCTGGTATGGGCCACATTCGTCCACCCCCAGGAGGGGTTTTCAAAGATCGCCATGTCCACCCGGCCCTGCTCGAAATCGCGAAAACGCCGGGGGATCGAGGTGGGCACCAGCACGAACTGATAGTCGCTTTGCACGGCGTTCAACGCTTCGACCAATTGCGGCAGCAACCCGGTATCGGCGCCTTGCTCAGGGCGTACGGTATACGGCGGAAAATGCGCCGCGCCGACCCTCACCAACTGCGCGGCGCCGGCTTGCGTCCACCCTGCGGTACCCAGCGCCCAAAATGTAAGTCCTGCAGCCAGCCGCCATGGCGAAAACATCTAGGCACACACCGTTGAATTCTATGATGGCGATAAGCTAGGCGTTTTTCCCGGGAGAGACAACGCTTGCCAGTAAATTGATAGCTGCGCCTCAATCCGCCTTGAGCACCATCAGCAGGGCTTCTTCAGCCAGTTCTTCAAGCGTCAGGCTGCCCTGGGTGCGGAACCAGGTGGTGGTCCAGGACAACGCGCCGGTCAGGAAGCGCCGGGTGATCAACACGTCGCCCTTGATGTAGCCGGCAGCCTTGACTTCGTCCAGCACCTGCAGCCAGATGTGCTCATACACGTCGCGCAGGGCAAGTACCCGGGCCTGGCCTTCGGCAGACAGTGAACGCCATTCGTACACCAGCACCGCCATCGCCTCACCGCTGCCGCCCATGATCGACTGCAATTCGCAGCGGATCAGCGCCCGCACGCGCTCGCGCACAGTGCCCGCCTGCTCCAGCGCGGCGCGCATCATCGCGGTGTTGTAGAGGATGGTTTCTTCCATCACCGCGCGCAGGATCTCGTCCTTGCTCTTGAAGTGATGAAAGATGCTGCCCGACTGGATGCCCACCGCGCCGGCCAGGTCGCGCACGGTGGTGCGCTCGAAGCCCTTGTTGCGAAACAGGTGCGCTGCGGTTTGCAGCAACTTGCCCCGGGCGCTCTCCGGGTCGGTCAATTGGCCAGCGTCGACCATGGTGCGCATCACCCGCAGGGCTTGATGGTCATCCATGCTGCTTTCCCTTATGTCTACTATCGTCTTGGCGGGCAATTTAGGCCGTGGCCGTCAACCAAGCAAGCGCTTGGGCAAAACTTGTGTACAGGGTTTACAAACCAGGCGCCTGCCTGGTGGCATCGCAACCCGCCATTGGAAGATTGAATAAGCCCCCTGGGCGGAACTACACGGCCCGGCTACGCTCTATCCCCATCAGGACAGGAACAGTACGGGAACCTGCGCATGCCTCATTGGCTGATTATTGACCTTGAAGCCACAACAGATGACGGCGGCTGGCCCGTGACGGAGATGGAAGTCATCGAAATCGGCGCGAGCCTGGTCAACCGCCAGGGTCGCGAGCTGGATCACTTCCAGCGCTTCGTGCGACCGCTGCGGCGGCCACTGCTGACGCCCTTTTGCCGCCAATTGACCCATATCACCCAGGCCAACATCGACGCGGCAACGCCCATCACCGAGGTGTGGCCGCTGTTCGAACGCTGGCTGGGCCAGCATCGGCCCCGCCTGGAGGGCTGGGCCAGTTGGGGCGATTACGACCGCGTGCAGCTTGAACTGGAATGGCAACGCCATGGCCTGGCCAGCGCGCTCGGCCAGACGCCCCACGTCAACCTCAAGCAACGCTTCGCCAAGGCCCGCCGCCTGGACAAGCCCCTGGGGCTCAATGGCGCGCTGCAATTGGCGGGGATGCAGTTCGTTGGCCAGCAGCATCGCGCCCTGGAAGATGCGCGCAACACGGCGCGTCTGCTGCCGTTGATTTTGCCGGTCTAGGCAGCTCTGAAAGGCTTGGGCATACTGATCAACCTTTTGCCTTAATGCTGCCCCCTGTAGGAGCGAGCTTGCTCGCGAAGATCGCCAACGATAACGCAGCACATCTGGGTTAACGGGGTGCTCTCAGGTTTTTCGCGAGCAAGCTCGCTCCTACAGTGCCTGGCGTAAGCTTTGACCCTTTTTACGAGGATTCACCCATGTTCAAAGTCAACGAATACTTCGACGGCACCGTCAAGTCGATCGCTTTCGGCACCAAGGAAGGTCCGGCCACCATCGGCGTCATGGCCCCGGGTGAATACGAGTTCGGCACCGCCCAGCGTGAAATCATGCACGTGGTCTCCGGCGCCCTGGTCGTCAAACTGCCTGATGCCGAGTGGGAAACCTTCGCTGCCGGCAGCCAGTTCAACGTACCCGCCAACAGCAAGTTCCAGTTGAAGGTCGCCGAAGACACCGCTTACCTGTGCGAATACCGCGGCTAAACGCCCACCGGCGCAAAAAAATGCCCGTCTCCTGCGAGACGGGCATTTTTCATTCCAGCACCGTCACCGGCATGCCGACTTCCAGCCGTCCAACCCCATCGTTGACCAGGTTCTGGCCGAACATCGCGCCCTGCTCGGTGCTGCGATAGGCCTGCAGGGTCGCGAACGGCTCGCGGTCCGGGCTGCGCTCGCCGGTCTGCGGGTCGATGGTGGTGAGGATGCAACGTGAGCAGGGCTTGACCACGCGAAACTCCACCGCGCCGATGCGCAAGCGTTTCCAGCCGTCCTCGGCAAAGGCCTCGGCGCCGTCGATGACCAGGTTGGGGCGAAAGCGCAGCATGTCCATCGGCCGGCCGATATGGGTGCATAAATCGTCCAGGGAAGCCTGGCCGATCAGCAGCAAGGGGTAACCGTCGGCAAAGCCGACCTGATCGCTATCATGGCCAAAACCATGCTGGGTGAAGCGTGCGCGATCCACGGGCATATGCACCAGGCGCGTCGGTTTACCGATGAAGGCGCTGACCCAGGCCGCCGCTGCATCGCCTGCGTCCGGCACGCGCAGGGTGTCGTGCCAGATGGTCACACCGCGCAACGCGTCGTCGCACGGCAGTGCCACGTCCAACGTCCCATGGCCCGGCGAACTGAGGGTCAGGCCGCCCGCCGTGTTCCACAGGGCAGTCAACTGGCTCATCTTCGCCACGGCGCGTTGCGTGAGGAATCGCCCGCTGGCTTCGTCCACCAGCATCCAGCGTCGATCCCCTTCGAGCCCCAGCTTGTCCAGGCCAATCTGCTGCAGGGCCTCGGCCTTGCCGGACTTCAAGGGGTAACGGTACAACGCGCTGAGACGGAGCATGGGCCTGCTTTCCTGGGGAACAAAGTGTCACACCCTAAAGTCAGGCGGGCACTTCGTCCAGCATCAGTCGCTCACGCACCACATCGACCAGTTTGTCGGGCTGGAACTTGGAGAGGAAATTGTCGCAGCCGACCTTTTTCACCATCGACTCGTTGAAGCTGCCCGAGAGCGAGGTGTGCAGCACCACGTAGAGGCTACGCAGGCGCGGGTCGTTGCGGATTTCGGTGGTGAGGCGATAGCCATCCATCTCGGGCATTTCGGCGTCGGTGAAGATCATCAGCAGCTTGTCAGTCATCACCTGGCCGCTGTCGGCCCAGGCCTTGAGCATGTTCAGCGCCTTGAGGCCATCGCTGGCGATGTGCATCTTCACGCCCAACTGGCCGAGGGTGTCACGCAATTGCGAGAGCGCCACGTTGGAGTCGTCCACCAGCAGCACTTCGCGGCCACGGGCGCGCTCCAGCACCGGGTCTTCGAGTTTTTCCCGGGAGACCTTGGCGTTGTAGGGCACGATTTCAGCCAGGACTTTTTCCACATCGATGATTTCCACCAACTGGTCATCGACCTTGCTGATGGCGGTGAGGTAATGCTGGCGCCCGGCGCTGGCCGGCGGCGGCAGGATGGCTTCCCAGTTCATGTTGACGATGCGGTCGACGCCACCCACCAGGAAGGCCTGCACCGAGCGGTTGTACTCGGTGACGATAATGGTGCTGTTGGGCCCTGGCACCAACGGGCGCATGCCGATGGCCTGGGACAGGTCGATCACCGGCAAGGTCTGGCCGCGCAGGTTGACCACGCCACACACAAAGGGGTGACGCTGGGGCATCAGGGTCAGCTTGGGCAGTTGCAGCACTTCCTGCACTTTGAACACGTTGATCGCGAACAGCTGTCGCCCGAACAAGCGGAACATGAGAATTTCCAGGCGATTCTCACCCACCAATTGCGTGCGTTGATCTACCGTGTCGAGAATGCCGGCCATTGAGAGCTCCTGGTGTGCATGTCAGTTCTGCGAGTGCGCAGTTCATATAGGCAAGTTATCGGCGCCAAACGCCAGACCTTGACCCCGGTAAAATGCCATGTAAATGCATTGATGTCACACTGACATCATGCTTTACTGCATTCACCCCCCATAGCGCTGTATCGCGGCGGCGCGGGACATTCGAATCGACGTGCGGTTCCACTGCGTAGGGGATTCCCCTATGCGCAATCAGGCCTGACCTGATATTCGCGATATCTAATAGCCATTAATGTGACGCCATTCTCATTGCATGAATGGAGTCACGCTTTTGTTTGCCATCCCAAGCCCTGGGCCCGCCGGCCTTCCAGGCACTCACGTATCGGCAACTGAAGTTGTGGCATCCCGCTCAGCCGGGGTTACGCACGACTTTCGCGAGCATTTCAATAAAGCTCCTACAGGCATTTCGGAAGCTACCTACAAGACCCAATCCTATTTCAGCGCTAGTTTAAGCCATTCACCCGGTGCGACATCTCATCACCCGAGCTTGAGTTGCGGAGACATGCATGATGAATAGCGCGAACGAATGGCAAACGGCACTTCCCGAGTTTCTGCGGGAGGCCGAGATGCTGCTGATCAAGTCCCAGGAGTGCTTGAGCCATCTGCATTTGATCCGTGACGACAGTGACGCCATCGACTGCATGAAAACCAGCCTGGCCAAACTGGCTGAAAAGGCCGACAACCTGGCACTGCAAGCGATCAGCGATTTCTCGCGGCGCCTTCTGGCGCTCATTGCCAACGCCCGCACCCCCCTGCAATTGCACGACCAGGCATTGGATGCGTTGCATGACTGCCTGACGCTGCTGGCCTGGCAACTGGAGCTGATCGACACACGCACCGGTGAACTGCCCCTGGACGAGAGTGAGCAAACCGCCTTGATCGCGCTGGCGACCTTGCAGATTCCGCAAAAGGAGTTCAGTCACGCGCCGCAGCCACGCTTGCATCACGGGACTTGAGCCTTATGCAGGTCGTATTTGATAATCCACCTATCCAAAAACGACCGATGATGGCAAAACAGGCGTAAATATCCATTAGCCATCCATGCAATAACGATACAAACCAACTGTATTAATACAACTTCACTGTTTAACGCTGGGAATACTCTCCAGAGTATTTGCGCGGGCCATAAACCAATCAGGCGACCAACGGTAACAGGGGTGGTACTATGGCGCCACTCGAAGTGACTCAACTTCATCATGTTTAAACACGACTCGGCAGCGTATTCCAAACAGAGCCCGGCCAACCGGTCTCCCCGCAGCGAACCCTCAGTGGCTTCATTCGTATGTACGCCAAGCTAAAGCCACTTTTTTCCAGGTCTGTGTCGCGCAGCACTGCACGCCGTATCGTCCTCGCGCTGTGCCTGTGTTCGCTGTCTGCCAGCGCATGGGCGTACGTACACGCATCGCCCTTGTCGCTATTGATCCTGCTGCTCAACCTGGCCACGCTGGCGGTGGTGGGCCTGCACCAATGGCGTTCGCGCAAATCGATCAAGTTCCAGCCCCAGGAATTGGCCGACCGCCTGTTGCAGGTCCAGGAAAACGAACGCCATCGCCTCAGCCGCGAGCTGCACGACGACATCGGCCAACTGCTGACCGCCGCCAAGCTGCAAACCGAATGGCTGCAGCGTCGCCTGCCGCCGGAGCTGCAGGATCAATGCACGGCGCTGTGCAATACCCTCAATGAAACCCTGGCCAAGGTGCGCGACGTGTCCGCCATCCTCAACCCGCGCCAGTTGGCCAGCCTGGGCCTGGAAGCGAGCTTGCGCGCGCACCTGCTCAAGACCCTGGGGAAAACCCAGGTGTGCTGGAGCCTGGAATGCCCGCAACGGCTGGCGGGTATTCCTGAAGAAATGGCCGTGGCGGCGTTTCGTATCACCCAGGAAGCGGTGACCAACATGCTCCGTCACGCTCAGGCGCACAACCTGCGGGTGCGCCTGCAACGCCTGCCCGAAGGCCTGTCGCTGATGATCTGCGATGACGGCCTGGGCTTTTCGCCCGCCACCGACCCAGGCCGCGAAGGCCAGCGCGGCATGGCCGGCATGTACGAGCGGATGGACCAACTGGGAGGCACCTTGTCCGTCAGCAGCGAGCCAGGCAAAGGTACGCGGATCGACGCGTTGTTCCCCTGGGCGCCTCGCGCCCTCGAACGGGCCGGCGCCCCTGAGGTTGCCCGGTGACCTGCAACCTGCTCCTGGTGGATGACCACGCGCTGATCCGCGCCGGCGTTCGCGCGCTGATCCTGGATATTCCCGGCTACAACGTGATCGGCGAAGCCAGCGACGGCGCGCAATTGCTCGAGCAGTTTCGCGCCCTGCAGCCGGATATCGTGCTGCTGGACCTGTCGATGAAACACACCGGCGGCCTCGACGCCCTGCAGCAACTCAAGGCGGCCTACCCCAAGAGCAAGGTGCTGATCCTGTCGATGCACACCGAGCCCGACTTGATCATGCGCGCGCTGGAGTCGGGCGCTCACGGCTACCTGCTCAAAGACATGACCGGCAACGAGCTGGAACACGCCCTGCGGGCCTTGCGCAACAACGAGCGTTACCTGAGCCCGGCCATCGCCCACACGGTGATCAACCAGGCGCTGATCCGCAGCCAGGGCGCGGCCTCGCCCGTGCCCCACAGCCACAACCTGACGGCGCGACAGCTGGAAATCCTGCGCTTGATCGTGCGTGGCAAGTCCACCCGGGAAATCGCCCACGGACTGGGCCTGAGCATCAAGACCGTGGAAGCGCATCGCTCGCAGATCATGAAGCGCCTGCAGATTTTCGACGTGGCGGGCCTGGTGTTATTCGCGGTGCGCGAGCAGATCATCAGCCTGGACGATTAGGGGCGAACCCAGCGGCAGGTGTACGCGCAGGGCCTTGGGCACCGCTTCGAAATGCAGGTCGTCGCCTTCCAGCGGCTCGCCATCGAGGTTGATGTACAAGCCCTGCGCGCCCTTGATATTGACCCACGGCAGGCGGGCGCGCACGAACATGGTGTCCAGGCCCCAGCCATTGCTCATCAGTTCGCGCAGGGTGCCGACCACCTCCTGGGGTGCCGGCAGGATGCTGACGTCCAGCAACCCGTCATCGGCCAGCGCATCGGGGCACAGCACATGCCCGCCGCCGGCCTGGCGACCGTTGCCGATGCCCAGCGCGAGCAACTCGCCTTTCCACTGGAAATCGGGGCCTTCCAGCTCAGCATAGGCGGCCTTCAATTCACTGAAGCGCGACAACCCGGTGAACAGGTAGGCGGCACCCCCGAGGACTTTCTTCAGGTCTTCGGACGTGTTGGCGGTGACCTGGCTGCCGAAGCCGCCGGTGGCCATGTTGAGGAAGATCTGCCCGCCGACCTGGCCGAGGTCGATTGCCCTTGGCTCGACATCCAGCAACGCGAGGGCGCCGGCCCGCTCCAGCGGCACGCCGGCGGCCTTGGCGAAGTCGTTGGCGGTGCCCAGGGGCATCAACACCAGGCTGGCGTCGGTGCCGGCTTGCGCCATCGCTTCGGCGACATCGCGCAAGGTGCCGTCGCCACCGCCGGCGATAATATGGGTATAGCCGTTTTCCAATGCCTCGTTGACCAGGCGCAGCGCATCGCCGCCCTCCCACGTCACCCGCACCGCCAGCTCCCAGCCCTGCTCACGACGGGCGAGCACAGCCGCACGCACGTCCTCGTTGAGGGCTTGTTTGCCGTGGAGGATCAACAGGGCTTTGGGTGTGGTCATTTAGGGGTATCTCCTGGGTCAAGGTGCTTGCAGGATGTTGACCCTTGGGGACGGGGAAAAGTCTGTGGCTCAAGAAAATTGATTGATGTATGGCAATCGACATGTGGGAGGGGGCTTGCCCGCGATGGCGGCCTCTGGGCTGTCCGGGATGTTGGATTGGAACGAGTACATATCCGTTTCTGCGGTAACGGCTGCTTAGGGTTCCGCCCTGACGGCGGGTCACTTTGGAAAAGCCCCAAAGTAACCAAAGGGCTCTTGCCCCACCACTCGGCACCTCGCCTAGGCTCGGTGTGCCCGAACGCAGGCTTGAATCCGTGGGCCGCCGCAATGGGCCATCCATGGCCCAGTGCGGCTAACCCGGCGTCCTGCCGGGTTGCCCACGGATTCAAGCCTGCGTTCGGCCAGCGTGGTTTAACGGGGCGCCTAAGATCACAAGCAGATCAAGATCAAGAGCGACTCGCTTCGCATCGTGGTTACGGTTGGCCGCTGCTGAGTTGGGTAGATACCTATGCCCCGATAGCGGTGTGTCAGCCAGCCAGTGTTCAGCAGACAAACCGCCATCGGGGGCAAGCCCCCTCCCACACTGGATCGAGGACAGCCGCCAGATCGCCACAGGCTTGCCCCCTCCCACATTAAACCCAGCAAGCCAGCCCGAATCAGCTCTTGTGCAACTTGCTCATCAACTGCGCTTCGGCATGGGTCAGGCCGCACGACTGGGTCAGTTCGTCCACCGTCGCGCCCATGCCCACCAGCTTGGCCGCCTGGGCGAACGACAGGTTGGCAGGATCGCGTTGTTCCAACTGCACCAGCTTGTCCGGCAACGGCCCGAGAATCGCGCGCAGTTCATGCACCTCATCGCCTACCCGCACCGCAGTCTGCTGGAAATGATCGACGCGTTTGACCAGCTCCAGAATGCGCCGGTCACGCACCGCATCGCGCTCGGCCTGTTGCAGGACCGACTCGCGTTGCTGGCGCATGTAGCGCAGCAGGAATGCCAAGGTCCCGGCCCACAACAGGGCCAGGACAATCACCGCCGCCTCAAGGAACAATCAGATGCTCTCCAGTTCCGACCACTCTTCTTCGCTCATCATTTTGTCCAGCTCAACCAGAATCAACAGCTCGTTGTTCTTGTTGCACACGCCCTGGATAAACTTGGCGGATTCTTCGTTGCCCACGTTCGGCGCGGTTTCCACTTCCGATTGGCGCAGGTAGACCACTTCGGCGACGCTGTCGACCATGATCCCGACCACTTGCTTGTCGGCTTCGATGATGACGATGCGCGTGTTGTCGTTGACATCGGTCGGTGCCAGGCCGAAGCGCTGGCGGGTGTCGATCACCGTCACCACGTTGCCGCGCAGGTTGATGATGCCCAGCACGTAGCTCGGCGCACCCGGTACCGGGGCGATCTCGGTGTAGCGCAGCACTTCCTGCACGCGCATCACGTTAATGCCGTAGGACTCGTTGTCCAGTTTGAAGGTCACCCATTGCAGGATCGGATCATCCAAACCTTGTGCGGACGCTGACTTGTTCATCTTTCTGACCCCTCAAATGCCGCTATCGACGGCGTGTGTGCTAATGGGCCGCGCAACCGCACGACCTTTATTGTCCAATCAACTGCGTTTGTTCTGCGCCATCGTCTTGACTGCGCCACTGGCGATCAACTCGGCCAGTTCGGCGACGTCGAGCAATGCGCACATGTGTTCGATCACGGTGCCCGCCAACCACGGCCGTTGGCCACGGTGGCTGCGCCATTTGATTTCGTTCGGGTCCAGGCGCAACGAGCGGCTGACTTGATGCACCGCCAGCCCCCACTCGTAACCCTGCACGGAGATCACGTACTGCAGGCCCTGTTGAAAATCGTCACGGTAGCGGTCGGGCATCACCCAGCGCGCCGTGTCCAGCACCTTGAGATTGCCGGCCTGGCTGGGCAGGATGCCGAGAAACCACTCCGGCTGCCCGAACAGTGGCGTCAGCTCCTGGCCTTCCAGGGAATAGATCGAGCCCAGGCACACCAGCGGCACCGCCAGGGTCAAGCCGGCCACATCGAACAACAGGCATTCGAACGGCTCGGCGGCCCAGGACGGGCGACCGTCAGCGGTCACCGGCGGCGGCGTGATGCTCGGCGGCAGGTGCACTTGCACGATGGGCTCGACCACCACCGGCGCCACCCCCTCAGGCGTGATCGGCAGCACCACGGGCAGCGCCTCGACCCGGGCGTCGCGGGCCTGCTCCTCGAGCACCGCCAACTGGAACTCATCCAGCGCCGCTTCGACCTCAATGATCGGCTCCGGCACCAGGATCGGTTCCGGCAGTTCTTCGGCGGTCGCGTCCTGCAGCAAGGCATCCAGGTAGGATTCCAGTGCCAGTTGCGGCCGGGTCTTGTATTGGACGGGACGATTCATCACGCCACCTGCGCCACAAGTTGCTGGGACAGCAGGTGCTTGAGCAACGCCCGATACGCCAGTACGCCACGGCTCTTGCCGTCGAACTGCGACGGCGTAAGCCCCGCGCGGCTGGCGTCGCGCAGGCGCGTGTCCACCGGGATGTAGCCGTTCCAGATGCTGTCCGGGTAGCCATCGCGCAGCACCCGCAGGGTGCCGAGGGACGCCTGGGTACGCCGGTCGAACAAGGTCGGCACGATGCTGTACGGCAGCGCCTGTTTGCGCGAACGGTTGATCATCGCCAGGGTGCTGACCATGCGCTCCAGGCCTTTGACGGCCAGGTGCTCGGTCTGTACCGGGATGACCAGTTGCTGGCTGGCCGCCAAGGCATTGACCATCAGCACGCCGAGCAAGGGCGGGCTGTCGATGATCGCGTAATCGAAGTCCTGCCACAGTTGCGCCAGGGTCTTGGCGATCACCAGGCCCAGGCCGCTCTGGCCCGGCGACTGGCGTTCAAGGGTGGCCAGGGCGGTGCTGGACGGCAACAGCGAAATACTGTCACTGCTGGTGGGCAGCAGCAGTTGCCGGGGCAAGTCGCTCGGCACGCTGCCCTTGTGCAGGAACAGGTCGTAGCAACTGTGTTCCAGCGCATCCGGGTCGTAGCCGAAATAGCTGGTCATGGAGCCGTGGGGGTCGAGGTCGACCACGACCACGCGCTTGCCCGCCTCGGCCAGCAAGCCGGCTAAAGCGATGGAAGTGGTGGTCTTGCCGACTCCACCCTTTTGATTGGCAACTGCCCAGACTCTCATTCGGTTGATTCCTCCCGGTGGGCACAGGCGCGACCGAGACATTGCATAGGTTATTGAGCCGGTGACGGAGAATTGACGGAGCTTGTCCGCACCGGCGGTTTTGCAGGGGCCGGTGCAGTTTGTGTGCCAGCGCGCCGCAATGCCGCATCCGGTGTTGCATTTGCCGTGCCGGTGCCGGTCAGGCTGCGGCGTACATCCAGGTTACGTGACACCACCAGCACCACGCGCCGGTTGCGCCCGCGGCCTTCGGCCGTGGCGTTATTGGCCACCGGCTGGAATTCACCGTAGCCCACCGACGCCAGGCGCTGGGGGTTTACCCCCTGCATCGCGAGCATGCGCACGATACTCGCCGCGCGCGCCGAGGACAGTTCCCAGTTGGTCGGGTACTGCGCGGTGCTGATCGGCACATTGTCGGTAAAGCCTTCGACGTGAATCGGGTTTTCAAACGGCCTGAGGATCGCCGCCACCTTGTCGATGATGGTGAAGGCCTGGTCGCTCGGCAACGCATCGGCGCTGGCGAACAACAGGCTGGAATTGAGCTCGATCTCCACCCACAACTCATTGCCGCGCACGGTCATCTGATTGGACTTGATCAGGTCACCGAACGCGGCGCTGATATCGTCGGCGATGCTTTTGAGCGGGTCGCTGGTGCCGCCGATGCCTGCGGCGGTTTCATCGCTGTCGTTGACCAGTGGCTTGGCCGGCGTCACCGTCTTGGGCCGTTCTTCGCCAATGGGAATCGGCTTGAGCGCGCGCTCGGAATCGTTGAACACCCCGACCAATGCCTGGGAAATGATCTTGTACTTGCCTTCGTTGATCGACGAGATCGAGTACATCACCACGAAAAACGCAAACAGCAAGGTGATGAAGTCCGCGTAGGACACCAGCCAGCGTTCATGGTTGACGTGCTCTTCAGGCTCGCGACGGCGGCGGCTCACAGGCGCTCCCCTCCACACACCGAATCACCTGTAGGAGCGAGCTTGCTCGCGAAAAACCCGAGAGCAACGCGTTTATCCAGGATACCCGCGTTATCGTTGACGATTTTCGCGAGCAAGCTCGCTCCTACAGTGTTCATACCCATCAATCCGAGAAGCCCTGGAGCTTCAGTTCGATGGAGCGCGGGTTTTCGCCCTCGGCAATCGACAGGATGCCTTCGAGCAGCATTTCGCGGTAGCGGGACTGGCGCATGGCAATCGACTTGAGCTTGCTTGCCACCGGCAGCAGCACCAGGTTGGCGCTGGCCACGCCATAGATGGTGGCAACAAACGCCACGGCAATGCCGCTGCCCAGTTGCGAAGGGTCAGCCAGGTTGCCCATCACGTGGATCAGGCCCATCACCGCGCCGATGATGCCGATGGTCGGCGCGTAGCCGCCCATGCTTTCAAACACTTTGGCCGCATTGATATCGCGGCTTTCCTGGGTGTAGAAATCCACCTCGAGGATGCTGCGGATCGCTTCCGGTTCGGCGCCGTCGACCAGCAGCTGCAGGCCCTTGCGTGCATAGCTGTCGGGCTCGGCATCGGCCACGCCTTCCAGGCCCAGCAAGCCTTCCTTGCGGGCGGTGAGGCTCCAGTTGACCACACGGTCGATGCCGCCTGCCATGTCGACCCGTGGCGGAAAAATGATCCAGATCAGAATCTGCATGGCGCGCTTGAACGAGCTCAGCGGCGACTGCAGCAACGCAGCGCCCACGGTGCCGCCGATCACGATCAGCGCCGCCGGGCCGTTGGCCAGGGCGCCGAGGTGGCCGCCCTCCAGGTAGTTGCCGCCGATGATGGCGACAAACGCCAGGGTGATGCCGATCAGGCTCAAGACATCCATCAGAGGCAGGCCTCCACCAGATGCTTGCCGATGTCGTCCAGGCTGTAGACCGCGTCAGCCAGGTCGGCCTTGACGATGGCCATGGGCATGCCATAGATCACACAACTGGCTTCGTCCTGGGCCCAGATGGCGCTGCCGCCCTGCTTGAGCAGGCGCGCGCCTTCACGGCCGTCGGCGCCCATGCCGGTGAGCACCACCGCCAGAACTTTGTCGCCATAGGACTTGGCCGCCGAACCGAAGGTGATGTCCACGCACGGCTTGTAGTTCAGGCGCTCGTCGCCCGGCAGGATCTTGATCGCGCCACGGCCGTCCACCATCATCTGCTTGCCGCCCGGCGCCAGCAGCGCCAGGCCGGGGCGCAGGATGTCACCGTCCTCGGCTTCCTTGACGCTGATGCGGCACAGCTTGTCCAGACGCTCGGCGAAGGCCTTGGTGAAGGCGGCGGGCATGTGCTGCACCAGCACGATCGGCGCGGGGAAGTTGGCCGGCAGTTGGGTCAATACACGCTGCAAGGCCACCGGCCCGCCGGTGGACGTACCGATGGCGACCAGCTTGTAGGCCTTGCGCTTGGGCGCGGGCGAATGGGCGCTCGGTGCCGTGGCACGACTGGGGGCTGCCGGCGCGGGACGCGCTGCCGGTGCCGGCGCAGGCGCGGAGCGGTTGAACGACGACGCCGGCGCGGCTGCGGGTGCAGGCGTCGGTGCAGGGGCTGGCGCGCTGAACAGGCTGCGGCGGTTACTGCGCGAAATGCTGTGCACTTTCTCGCACAGCATCTGCTTGACCTTCTCGGGGTTGCGCGAGATGTCTTCGAAATTCTTGGGCAGGAAATCCACCGCGCCGGCATCCAGCGCATCCAGGGTCACCCGGGCGCCTTCGTGGGTCAGCGAGGAGAACATCAACACCGGTGTCGGGCAACGTTGCATGATATGACGCACGGCCGTGATGCCATCCATCATCGGCATTTCGTAGTCCATGGTGATCACGTCCGGCTTCAACGCAATGGCTTGTTCGATCGCCTCTTTGCCGTTGGTGGCCGTGCCGACTACCTGGATCGTTGGATCGGCGGAAAGAATCTCCGAGACGCGGCGGCGGAAGAAACCCGAATCGTCCACCACCAGGACCTTGACTGCCATAAACACTCCGTTAGACGGGGCGGGCACTCGCGCGCCCTGCCCCGCCAGAATCAAATACGCCGTGCGGCGTAACGCTTGAGCATGCTCGGAACATCGAGAATCAGCGCGATGCGACCGTCACCGGTGATGGTGGCACCCGACATGCCCGGGGTGCCCTGCAGCATCTTGCCCAAAGGCTTGATCACCACTTCTTCCTGGCCCACCAGTTGATCGACCACAAAGCCGATGCGCTGGGTGCCCACCGACAGAATCACCACATGGCCCTCGCGCTGCTCTTCATGCTTGGCCGACGCCACCAGCCAACGCTTGAGGTAGAACAGCGGCAAGGCCTTGTCGCGCACGATCACCACTTCCTGGCCGTCCACCACGTTGGTGCGCGACAGGTCGAGGTGGAAGATCTCGTTGACGTTGACCAGCGGGAAGGCAAACGCCTGGTTGCCCAGCATCACCATCAGGGTCGGCATGATCGCCAGGGTCAACGGCACCTTGATGACGATCTTGGAGCCCTGGCCCTTGGTCGAGTAGATATTGATCGAGCCGTTGAGCTGGCTGATCTTGGTCTTCACCACGTCCATGCCGACGCCACGCCCGGACACGTCGGAAATCTCGGTCTTGGTCGAGAAACCCGGCGCGAAGATCAGGTTGTAGCACTCGGTGTCGGTCAGGCGGTCGGCGGCGTCCTTGTCCATCACACCGCGCTTGACGGCGATATTGCGCAAGATGGTCGGGTCCATGCCTTTGCCGTCATCGGTAATCGACAGCAGGATGTGGTCGCCCTCCTGCTCCGCCGCCAGGATCACCTTGCCGTTGCGTGACTTGCCCGAGGCTTCGCGTTCTTCCGGGGTTTCCACGCCGTGGTCGACGGCGTTGCGCACCAAGTGGACCAGCGGGTCGGCCAGGGCCTCGACAAGGTTCTTGTCGAGGTCGGTTTCTTCGCCCACCAGTTCCAGGGTGATTTCTTTCTTGAGCTGGCGCGCCAGGTCGCGAACCAGGCGCGGGAAGCGGCCGAAGACTTTCTTGATCGGCTGCATCCGCGTTTTCATCACGGCGGTCTGCAGATCGGCGGTGACCACGTCGAGGTTCGACACGGCCTTCTGCATGGCTTCGTCGCCACTGTTCAGACCCAGGCGCACCAGGCGGTTACGCACCAGTACCAGTTCGCCGACCATGTTCATGATGTCGTCCAGGCGCGCGGTGTCCACGCGCACGGTGGTTTCGGCTTCACTGGCAGGTTTGTCCGCGACCGGCGCCGGGGCAGCACGCGCCGGGGCTGGCGCCGCAGCCGCTGCTGGCGCGGGCTTGGCAGCCGCCGGCGCCGCGGCTTTGGCGGCAACCGGTGCGGGCGTCGCGACAGCTGCGGCTGCAGGAGCGGCGGCGGCCGGGGCCACTTCGGTGAACTTGCCCTTGCCGTGCAACTCGTCGAGCAACGCTTCGAATTCGTGGTCGGAGATCAGCCCGTCGCCGGCCGGTTCAGCCGGTTCAGCCTTGGCGGCTGGAGCAGCTGGAGCAGCTGGAGCGGCGGCGGTGGCTGCGACTTGCGGCAAGGCTTCAGCGGCAAATGTGCCTTTGCCATGCAGTTGGTCGAGCAGTGCCTCGAATTCGTCGTCGGTAATGTCGGTGCTGGCATTGGCTGCCGGCGCTGCCGGTGTAGCGGGCGCAGCATCCGACGGCGCCGGGGCCACGGCATCCGCCGCGAACTGGCCTTTGCCATGCAACTGGTCGAGCAGGGATTCGAATTCCGCGTCGGTAATGTCTTCGCTGGTCGGCGTGGCGACCGGCGCAGACGCAACCGGCGCTTCAGCTTGAGCCTTGACTGCGTTGAGCGAGTCGAGCAGTTGCTCGAATTCGCTGTCGGTCACATCCGGCTCGGCTGGCGCCACCGGCTCAGGCTCGGCTTGCACCGCAGGCGCCTCGGCAGCCGGTTCGGCCAGGCGCGCCAGGGCGGCCAGCAGTTCCGGGGTGGCGGCAGTGATCGGCGCACGTTCGCGCACTTCACTGAACATGCCGTTGACCGCATCCAGTGCTTCGAGAATCACGTCCATCAATTCCGAGTCAACCTTGCGCTCACCCTTGCGCAGGATGTCGAACACGTTCTCGGCGATGTGGCAGCACTCCACCAGCTCATGGAGCTGGAGGAAGCCGGCGCCCCCTTTTACAGTGTGAAAACCGCGAAAAATTGCATTGAGCAGGTTCGCATCATCCGGGCGGCTTTCCAGCTCGACCAGTTGTTCGGACAGTTGCTCTAAAATTTCGCCGGCCTCTACAAGGAAATCCTGAAGGATTTCTTCATCGGCGCCGAAGCTCATGTGGGTGCTCCTTAGAAGCCTAAACTGGACAGCAAATCGTCTACGTCATCTTGACCGGATACGACGTCTTCACGTTTATCGGCATGAATCTGCGGACCTTCACCCTTGGCGAGATGTTTTTGTGGATCTTTTTCCGAGAGGATCGCTTCGCGGTCATGTTCGATGCCGGCAAAACGGTCGACCTGACCGGCCATGAGCACCAGTTTGAGCAGGTTGCTTTCCACTTCGGTGACCAGTTGGGTCACCCGCTTGATCACCTGGCCTGTGAGGTCCTGGTAATCCTGGGCCAGCAGAATATCGTTGAGGTTGCTGGCCACCGTGCGGTTTTCCTGCTCGCTGCGCGACAGAAAACCGTCGACGCGACGCGCCAGCTCACGGAACTCTTCAGCCCCCACTTCGCGGCGCATGAAGCGGCCCCAGTCCACGCTCAGGGCGTGGGCTTCGCTGGCCATGCCGTTGACCAGGGGCGTGGCGTTTTCCACCAGGTCCATGGTGCGGTTGGCCGCCGCCTCGGTCAGCCTGACCACATAGGACAAGCGTTCAGTGGCATCGGTGATCTGCGAAATTTCTTCGGCCTGGGGCATGCGCGGGTCAATCTGGAAATTGACGATCGCACTGTGCAGCTCGCGTGTGAGCTTGCCCACTTCCTGGTACAGGCCGCGGTCACGGGTCTGGTTAAGCTCATGGATCAACTGCACCGCGTCGGCGAAATGGCCTTTTTCCAGGCTGTCGACCAACTGGTGAGCATGCTTTTTCAGGGTCGACTCAAAGTCGCCCAGTGTTGTTTCTTTATGCTCCATAGCTCCCCCGCGATGGCATTAGCCGTGGATGCGTTCGAAGATTTTTTCGATCTTCTCTTTCAAGGCCAATGCTGTGAATGGCTTGACCACGTAACCGTTGACCCCGGCTTGGGCGGCTTCGATGATCTGTTCACGCTTGGCTTCGGCGGTCACCATCAACACCGGCAGGCTGCGCAGTTTTTCATCGGCGCGCACATGGCGCAGCAAATCGATACCGGTCATGCCCGGCATGTTCCAGTCGGTTACCAGAAAGTCGATGCTGCCGCTGTTGAGGATCGGAATCGCCGTAATGCCGTCATCCGCCTCGACCGTGTTAGTGAACCCAAGGTCACGCAACAGGTTTTTTATGATCCGCCGCATCGTTGAGAAGTCATCAACGATGAGGATTTTCATGTTCTTGTCCAATTCGACCTCCAAGCAGTCTTAAACGCGCCCAGCACCTGGACGCGCCACTTCAATCAACAGGCGTTACACAAAAAGGACTGCCCAGGGCACCACGGAGCGAATCCGCGAAGGCCGAAACCTTCGCGGTAGCATCTGCAGTGTCCCCACACTGCCTGTCAGCGCGCGCGCCACTCTCCCAACCGCCCCCGCAAGCGGGCCGCGCACTGGCTATGCAACTGGCTGACACGCGATTCGCTGACCCCCAGGACCTCACCGATTTCCTTGAGGTTCAGCTCTTCGTCGTAGTACAGCGCCAGCACCAGGCGCTCACGCTCCGGCAGATTGGCAATGGCGTCCGCCAATGCTCCCTGGAAACGCTCATCTTCCAGATCGCGCGACGGTTCCATATGCGCACTCGCGCCGTCCTCGTGCAGCCCTTCGTGTTCGCCGTCCTGTAACAGGTCGTCGAAACTGAACAGGCGGCTGCCCAAGGTATCGTTCAAAATCCCGTAATAATCGTCGAGACTCAATTGGAGTTCGGCCGCAACTTCATGATCTTTAGCGTCACGACCGGTTTTTGCTTCAATTGCGCGAATTGCGTCACTGACCATGCGCGTATTGCGGTGTACCGAACGCGGCGCCCAGTCCCCTTTACGCACCTCATCGAGCATCGCGCCACGGATACGGATACCCGCATACGTCTCGAAACTCGCGCCCTTGCTCGCGTCATATTTGGTCGACACTTCGAGCAGGCCGATCATGCCGGCCTGGATCAGGTCTTCAACCTGCACGCTGGCAGGCAGGCGCGCCAGCAGGTGATAGGCAATGCGCTTGACCAGGGGCGCATAGCGCTCGATCAATTCGCCCTGGCTGTCACGTGCCGACTTTTTGTAAAGGTTGTAGCCGCTTGATGTCATAGCACAGGTCCCGCGCTCGTCTGATGCACCAGTCGCTCGACGAAAAACTCCAGATGCCCCCGAGGGTTGGCAGGCAACGGCCAGGTATCGACCTTCTGGGCAATGGCCTTGAATGCCAGTGCGCACTTCGAACGAGGGAACGCTTCGTAGACCGCACGCTGCTTTTGCACGGCCTTGCGCACACACTCGTCGTAGGGAACGGCGCCGACGTATTGTAAAGCCACATCGAGGAAACGATCCGTGACCTTGGTCAACTTGGCGAACAGGTTGCGCCCTTCCTGCGGGCTCTGGGCCATGTTGGCCAGCACGCGAAAGCGGTTCATGCCGTAGTCACGGTTGAGCAGTTTGATCAGGGCGTAGGCATCGGTAATCGAGGTGGGCTCGTCGCACACCACCAGCAGTACTTCTTGCGCTGCGCGGACAAAGCTGACCACCGACTCGCCGATCCCGGCGGCGGTGTCGATCACCAGCACGTCAAGGTTGTCGCCGATATCGCTGAAGGCCTGGATCAGGCCGGCATGCTGCGCCGGACTCAAGTGCACCATGCTCTGGGTGCCGGAGGCGGCCGGCACGATGCGGATCCCACCGGGCCCCTGCAGCAGCACGTCGCGCAGCTCACAGCGGCCTTCGATCACATCGGCCAGCGTGTGTTTGGGGGTCAGCCCCAACAGAACGTCCACGTTGGCCAGGCCCAGGTCAGCATCCAGCAGCATGACGCGACGGCCAAGCTCTGCCAGGGCCAGGGACAAATTCACTGACACGTTAGTTTTGCCGACGCCACCTTTGCCGCCGGTCACCGCGATCACCTGTACGGGATGCATGCTGCCCATTTTATTTCTTTACCTTGTCTTGCTTAGACGCAGGCTACATGGCTTGGCCGCGTGTATCGCTTGCAGACCATCGATGTAGGTACATTTCACGGTGTTCATCCTGCCTCATCCCACCCGTTTTGCCGGGTTGTGATAAAGGTCGGCGAACATATCAGCCATCGCTTCCTCGCTAGGCTCGTCTTGCATTTGCACGCTGACAGCACGGCTGACCAACTGATGACGGCGCGGCAGATGCAAATCATCCGGAATCCGCGGCCCGTCGGTCAGGTAGGCGACCGGTAGTTCATGACTGATTGCCAGGCTCAGCACTTCGCCCAGGCTGGCGGTTTCATCCAGTTTGGTCAGGATACAACCGGCCAGGCCGCAGCGCTTATAGCTGTGGTAGGCAGCGGTAAGAACCTGTTTCTGGCTGGTGGTTGCAAGCACCAGGTAATTTTTCGACTTGATGCCACGCCCGGCCAGGCTTTCGAGCTGCATGCGCAGGGCCGGGTCGCTGGCTTGCAGGCCGGCGGTATCGATCAACACCACGCGCTTGCGCAGCAGCGGGTCGAGGGCGTTGGCCAGGGACTGGCCCGGGTCGACGTGGGTCACCGGCACATTGAGGATGCGGCCCAGGGTCTTGAGCTGTTCCTGGGCGCCGATGCGATAACTGTCCATGCTCACCAGCGCGATGTTCTGCGCGCCGTACTTGAGTACATAACGGGCGGCCAGCTTGGCCAGGGTGGTGGTCTTGCCCATGCCGGCAGGACCGACCATGGCGATCACCCCGCCCTCTTCCAGGGGTTCGATCTCCGGGGTGGCGATCATGCGCGCCAGGTGCGCCAGCAGCATGCGCCAGGCTTGGCGTGGTTCTTCGACTTCGGCAGTCAGCGCCAGCAGGTCACGGGACAACGGGCCGGACAGGCCGATGCGTTGCAGGCGACGCCACAGGTTGGCCTGCTGCGGCTTGCTGCCTTGCAGTTGCGTCCAGGCCAAAGAGCCGAGTTGCACTTCGAGCAGCTCGCGCAGGCCGTTGAGTTCAAAGCGCATCGAATCGAACACACGCTGATCGACTGCGGCGGCCGGGGCTGGCGCGGCGGGACGTGGCGGTTCGACGAACGTAGGTTCCACCAGCGGCTCGGAAGCGGTCAGCGGCAGGCCGGCGAACAACTGGCGATTGGTGGTGGCGTCGCTGTCGCCGCGCATGCTCAATTCGGCCTGGGCCGAGACGATGCGCGAAGCGGTCTTGCGCAGCTCGTCTTCAAGCTCCATGTTCGGCACGCGCGGGGCCAGGGCCTGGGGGGTGTAATCCAGGGCAGCCGTCAGCTCGACACCGCCGGCAATACGGCGGTTACCGATAATCGCGGCATCGGCGCCCAGCTCATCGCGGACCAACTTCATGGCCTGACGCATATCGGCGGCGAAAAAACGCTTTACTTGCATAACCCACTACCCTCAGCCGTTGGGCCCTACTGTCGCGACGATAGTCACTTGCTTATTGTCAGGAATTTCCTGGTAAGCCAACACGTGCAAATTCGGTACTGCCAGGCGTCCAAAGCGCGACAACATCGCGCGGACCGGACCGGCCACCAGCAGAATCACCGGCTGGCCCTGCATTTCCTGGCGCTGCGCGGCTTCGATCAACGAACGCTGCAGCTTTTCAGCCATGCTTGGCTCCAGCAAAACCCCTTCTTCCTGGCCTTGCCCTGCCTTCTGAATACTATTGAGCAATATCTGTTCCAACCTTGGCTCCAAGGTGATAACAGGCAGCTCAGACTCAACGCCTACAATACTTTGCACGATTGCGCGGGACAAACCGACGCGCACGGCGGCCACCAGCGCGGCAGTATCTTGACTCTTGGCGGCGTTGTTGGCGATGGCTTCGGCAATGCTGCGAATGTCGCGTACCGGCACTTGTTCGGCGAGCAAGGCTTGCAGCACCTTGAGCAACTGCGACAGCGACAGCACGCCCGGCACCAGCTCTTCGGCCAGTTTCGGCGAGGCCTTGGCCAGCAAACCCATCAATTGCTGGACTTCCTCGTGGCCGATCAGCTCGTGGGAGTGCTTGTAGAGAATCTGGTTGAGGTGGGTGGCGACCACGGTGCTGGCGTCGACCACGGTGTAACCCAGCGATTGCGCCTGGCTGCGCTGGCTGACTTCGATCCACACCGCCTCCAGGCCGAAAGCCGGATCTTTGGCGGTAATGCCGTTGAGCGTACCGAACACCTGCCCTGGGTTGATCGCAAGTTCGCGGTCGGGGTAGATCTCGGCTTCGGCCAGGATCACGCCCATCAGGGTCAGGCGATAGGCGCTGGGGGCCAGGTCGAGGTTGTCGCGGATATGCACGGTGGGCATCAGGAAGCCCAGGTCCTGGGACAGCTTCTTGCGCACACCCTTGATCCGCGCCAGCAGCTGGCCGCCCTGGTTGCGGTCCACCAGCGGAATCAGGCGGTAGCCGACTTCCAGGCCGATCATGTCGATCGGGGTCACGTCGTCCCAGCCCAACTCCTTGGTTTCCTGGGCGCGGGTCGGGGATGGCAGCAATTCCTGCTGGCGCGCAATTTCCTGCTGGGCCTGGACCTTGACTGCATTCTGCTTTTTCCAGAACAGATAGGCCGCGCCGCCGGCCATGGCCGCCATGCTCAGGAACGAAACGTGAGGCATGCCCGGCACGATGCCCATGACGGCCATGATGCCGGCGGCCACGGCCAGCGCCTTGGGCGAGGCGAACATCTGGCGGCTGATCTGCTTGCCCATGTCTTCGGAGCCCGAAGCACGGGTCACCATGATCGCTGCCGCTGTGGATAACAACAGTGATGGCAATTGCGCCACTAAACCGTCACCGATGGTCAGCAAGGCGTACACCTTGCCCGCATCGCCAAAGGTCATGCCGTGCTGGAAGATCCCCACGGCCATGCCGCCGATCAGGTTGATGAACAGGATCAACAGGCCGGCGATGGCGTCACCGCGCACGAATTTGCTGGCGCCGTCCATGGAGCCGTAGAACTCGGCCTCCTGGGCAACTTCAAGGCGCCGGGATTTTGCCTGGTTCTGGTCGATCAGGCCGGCGTTGAGGTCGGCGTCGATGGCCATCTGCTTACCGGGCATCGCATCCAGGGTAAAGCGTGCGCTCACCTCGGAAATCCGCCCGGCGCCCTTGGTCACCACCACGAAGTTGATGATCATCAGGATCGCGAACACCACGATACCCACCACGTAGTTGCCGCCGATCACCACCTCACCGAAGGCCTGGATCACCTTACCGGCGGCGGCGTGACCGTCCTGGCCGTGGAGCATCACCACGCGGGTGGACGCCACGTTCAGCGCCAGGCGCAACAGGGTCGCCACCAGCAGGATGGTGGGAAATACCGCGAAATCCAAAGGCCGCAGGGCGTACACACAGACCAGCAGCACCACCACCGACAGGGCGATGTTGAAGGTGAAGAACACGTCGAGCAGGAACGGCGGCATCGGCAACATCATCATTGCCAGCATCACCAGCAACAACAACGGCACACCCAGATTGCCCCGCGACAGGTCAGTCAGGGTGCCACGGGCCGTGCTGAGCATTTGAGAGCGATCTACCACCGGTATTCCTCGTGTCCTTGAAGCAAAGTTTTGACGCTGGGAGGCGTCCTGAAGGCGGTATTGCAAGAAGCCTTCCAACTTTTGCCCCACGGCCAGGATGACTCTGCAAACGACCGAATCTACTGGGTGTAATCAATGGGGATGTACCTGCTGTTACTGAGGAAATTTCCGACAAGGTTTTCGGGTTGCCCCTAGGAACCGGGCTCCCTAGTCTCCGTACACCGCTGCAAATGCAGTGGTCGGGCGTCGCGGCCCGGTTTACAACGGAGTAAAAGCACCATCTCCCTTTCAGTCGACGCTTTTTTATCGTCTACTGTGCGGCGCTATGGCGGCTGTGCGCGGGATACCTTCGGGTATGCCGGGTTGCTCCTTGACCGGTCCGCGAACCTGCGTACAGCTGCCACCCTCCATCGCGTCGCGGCGATCAGTGGCGGCTCCACTTTCGTAAGGAGCTTCACAATGATCAAACCCACCCCAAATCCCCCACCCAGCGTAATCCTCACCCTTATCGACGGCATCAGCACCGAAGACCTGCTGGTCAACCTCACCGAAAACCTGGCATCCGCCCACGCCCTGACCTGTGATTTCGCCTTTGACCTAGAGGGAACACAGCGAGAAGGTGCGCTGGGTATTGCGCAGTTGATTGAGATCGGCCGATTGCTGGCTGAGCGACTGCTGGATGACAGGGAGCCGTCATCCGCAGAAACACCGGGCAACCTCTGATCGTTCCCACGCTCTGCGTGGGAATGCAGCCAGGGACGCTCCGCGTCCCGACTTGAACCCTGCGCGACGGTGACGCAGAGCGTCACGGGAGGCATTCCCACGCGGGAGCGTGGGAACGATCTTCAAAAATCCTGGCCGGCCCAGAGGCCGCCATCGGGGGCAAGCCCCCTCCCACAGTTGGGAACGATCAACAACCCGATTCACCACAGTTGCCTGCCTGGATGGGCAACGCATAAATGCCCTCGGGCCGATGGACCATTTGAAACTTCAGATGCTTACCCTCCGACAGCGCCGTCCAGCGCCAATCCTTGTGATTGATGAACACGTGCTCTGCCCGGTCATCCAGCTCGATCAGCCAGTCGCCCCTGATCCAGTCATAGGATTTGACAGTCCCCATCGCCACTTTCAATACCGCTCTCCCTGCATCTCGTTTACTACCTGCGCGCAGTGCTGATGGGTAATGAAACCGTGGGAAAGCTTCGCCTGGCTACTGTCAAAGTTGACAGGTAGACGCGGGCCGATGGCGGATGATAGGCAGGTGATAGCGTGGATCATGCCTGCGAGGGCTTTTTGCGCCTGCGGGAGGGTCGTTGCCTGGGAGGCGTCTGTGGGGATTCAACGCTTTCAATGGTTGTCGACTGAACGGCAACCTCATTGCCATCGCGATCCAGAGCCTTGAAGCCAATGCCCTTGACCGCATCGCACCACCTGACCGTGCCCCTGTCCATCGCCGCCTCCCGAGCCGCGCATGGCTGCGTGGCTCATCGCTGTATCAAACAGTGAAGGCGGCGTATTGGCTACTGTCAAAGTTGACAGGTAATGGCCACCCTCCTGTAGGAGCGAGCTTGCTCGCGAAGGTGGGTAACGATAACGCGGGGAGTCAGGATAAACGCGGCGACGGTGAGTTTTTCGCGAGCAAGCTCGCGCCTACAGTGAGCCGCAGCGTTCAGGAGTCGCGACGCAAATCCGGCGGGATCGGCAGGTCCTTGAGCGGATCAGGCCGCTTGCCCTTGCCCGCCCGGTATTGGCGGATCTGGTAGACGTAGGCCAGCACCTGGGCCACCGCCAGGTACAACCCGGCCGGGATTTCCTGGTCCAGGTCGGTGGAATAGAAAATCGACCGCGCCAGTGCCGGGGATTCCAGCAGCAGGATGTCGTTGGCCACGGCGATTTCGCGGATTTTCAACGCGGTAAAGTCGCTGCCCTTGGCCAGCAACATCGGCGCGCCGCCCTTTTCCGGGTCGTACTTGAGGGCCACGGCATAGTGGGTCGGGTTGGTGATGATCACGTCGGCGTCGGGCACCGAGGCCATCATCTTGCGCTGGGACATTTCGCGCTGCAGTTGGCGGATGCGTTGCTTGACCTCCGGGCGCCCTTCCTGGTCCTTGTGTTCGTCGCGCACTTCCTGCTTGGTCATCAGCAGTTTCTTGTGGCTTTCCCACAACTGGATCGGCGCGTCCACCGCCGCGATGATGATCAACCCGGCGGACATCCACAACGCGCTCCAGCCCACCACTTGCAGGCTGTGGATGATCGCCGACTCCAGCGGTTCATGGGCGATGCGCAGCAGATCGTCGATGTCGGACGACAATACCGTCACCGCCACGAACAGAATCAGGATGAATTTGGCCAGCGCCTTGAGCAGTTCCACCAGGGCCTTGGTGGAAAACATGCGCTTGAGGCCGGCCGCCGGGTTCATGCGGCTGAACTTGGGCGCCATGCTGCTGGCAGCGAATAGCCAGCCGCCCAGGGCGACCGGGCCGATCAGCGCGGCCAGCAGCAACGTGATCAGAATCGGCTGCACCGCCAGCAGCGCGATCGTGCCCGAATGCAGCAGGTACTGGCCCATGGAGTCGGGGTTGAGCAACACCTCCCGGGGCAGAGTGAAGTTGTGCTTCATCAGCTCCAGCAAATCCAGCGCCAGGCCACCGCCGTAGATCAGCAAGGCACCGGCGCCGGCCATCATGGTCGCAACGGTATTGAGCTCTTTGGAGCGTGCGATCTCGCCCTTTTCCCTGGAGTCCTTTTTACGTTTCTCCGTGGGGTCTTCTGTCTTGTCCTGACCACTCTCGCTCTCGGCCATGGCTCAGCGCGCCCGTGCCAGGTCACGTAAGAACTGCAGGGCGTCGGTCGCCAGCGGTTGATACTGATTGAGAATGTCGGCCAGGCCGATCCAGAAAATCCCCATGCCCATCATTAGGGTCAAAGGGAAGCCGATCGAGAAAATGTTCAGTTGCGGCGCTGCGCGGGTCATCACGCCAAACGCGATGTTGACCACCAGCAGCGCGGTGATGGCCGGCAACACCAGCAGCAAGGACGCGCCCAGCACCCAGCCGAGGCGACCCACCAACTCCCAGAAATGGTTGACCACCAGCCCCGAGCCCACCGGCAAGGTGGTGAAGCTTTCGGTCAGCACCTCGAACGCCACCAAATGGCCGTTCATGGCCAGGAACAGCAAGGTCACCAACATGGTCAAAAATTGCCCGATCACCGCCGCCGATACACCGTTGGTGGGGTCGACCATGGACGCAAAGCCCATGCCCATCTGGACCGAGATGATTTGGCCGGCCACCACAAACGCCTGGAAGAACAGGCTCAGGGAAAAACCCAGCATGGCGCCGATCAGGATCTGTTCGGCAATCAGCAGCAGCGCACTGAGGTCGAGGGCGTTGACCGGCGGCATCGGCGGCAGGCCTGGCACGATCACGACCGTAATGGCCACCGCGAAATACAAGCGCACACGCCGTGGCACGAGGGTGGTGCCGAACACCGGCATGGCCATCAACATGGCCGTGACGCGAAACATCGGCAGGATGAACGAGGCCACCCAGGTACTGATCTGGGTGTCGGTCAGGGCCAATAAGGATTGCATCGGCTCAGCCGATCAACTGCGGAATACTGCCGTACAGCTGCAGGATGTATTCCATGAAGGTTTGCACCAGCCACGGGCCGGCGACGATCAGGGTGATCAGCATCACCAGCAGGCGCGGCAGGAAGCTCAGGGTCTGTTCGTTGATTTGGGTGGCGGCCTGGAACATCGCCACCAGCAGGCCGACCAGCAGGCTCGGCACCACCAGCACGGCGACCATCACGGTGGTCAGCCACAGTGCTTCACGGAACAGGTCGACGGCAACTTCTGGGGTCATGGCGCTATACCCCCCCGAAACTGCCGGCCAGGGTGCCGATAATCAGCGCCCAGCCGTCCACCAGCACAAACAGCATGATCTTGAACGGCAGCGAGATGATCAGCGGCGACAGCATCATCATGCCCATCGCCATCAGCACGCTCGCCACCACCAGGTCGATGATCAGGAACGGGATGAAGATCATGAAGCCGATCTGGAACGCGGTCTTCAATTCCGAGGTGACGAAGGCCGGCACCAGAATGGTCAGCGGCGCCTGGTCCGGGGTGGCAATGTCGGTACGCTTGGACAGGCGCATGAACAACTCGAGGTCACTAGAGCGGGTCTGCGACAGCATGAAGTCCTTGATCGGGCCCTGGGCCTTGTCGATCGCGTCCTGGGCCGTGAGCTTTTCCGCCAGGTAAGGCTGCAGGGCTTGCTGGTTCACCTTGTCAAAGACCGGCGCCATGATGAACAGGGTCAAAAACAGCGCCATGCCGGTGAGGATCTGGTTCGACGGCGTCTGCTGCAGGCCCAGGGCCTGACGCAGAATCGAGAACACGATGATGATCCGCGTAAAGCTGGTCATCAGCATGACGAACGCCGGGATAAAACTCAGCGCGGTCATGATCAGCAGGATCTGCAGGCTGACCGAGTATTCCTGCGCGCCGGCCGCATTGGTGCCCAGGGTAATCGCCGGGATCGACAACGGGTCGGCGCCCAGTGCCATCGGCGCGGCCAGCAACAGCATGAGCGTCAGGAACACGCGCATTACTTCTTATCCTTCTGGTCCTTGCCCAGCAATTCCATCAGGCGCTGGGCGAATTCTGGCGTGGCGGTCTCGCTGCTGGCCGCGTCCACCGGGGTCTTGAGTACGTGCAACGGGGTGATGCGCCCAGGGGTGATGCCGAGCAGGATCTGCTCCTCGCCCACCTGCACCAGCACCAATCGGTCCCGCGGGCCGAGGGCACGCGAGCCGACCAGTTCGATCACCTGGGCATTGCCCGGGCCGATGCGCTGCACGCGGCGCATCAGCCAGGCCAGCACGAAGATCAAGCCGATCACCAGCAACAGGCCGAGCAGCAACTGCGTCAACTGCCCGCCGACGCTGCCGACCACCGGTGCCGCCGCCGCTTGCGCCACCGGCTCGGCCGCCAGCGCGCTCAACGGCAGCGCCAGCCACAGTCCCGCCATCGAGTACTTCATTTCAGCGCAACTTCTTGATGCGTTCGCTCGGGCTGATCACGTCGGTCAGGCGAATGCCGAACTTCTCGTTGACCACCACCACCTCGCCATGGGCGATCAGCGTGCCGTTGACCAGCACGTCCAGCGGCTCGCCGGCCAGGCGGTCCAGCTCGATCACCGAGCCCTGGTTGAGCTGCAGCAGGTTGCGGATGTTGATTTCGGTGCTGCCCACTTCCATGGAAATCGACACTGGAATGTCCAGGATCACATCCAGGTTGGGACCGTCGAGGGTCACCGGGTCGTTGTTTTTCGGCACGCTGCCGAATTCTTCCATCGGCAGGCGCTTGCCGGCCGGTGCGGACGCGGCGTCGGCGGCCAGCAGCGCGTCGATGTCGTCCTGGCCGACATCGCCGGTTTCTTCCAGGGCCGCAGCCCACTCGTCAGCCAGGGCCTGGTCTTCGGCGGAAGTGTTTTCGTGTTCGGTAGCCATTACATGTCCTCGGCGTAGCAAAAATGAATGTTGATCAGCGGCGGTTGATCGGTTCGATCACTTGCAACGCCAGGTTGCCTTTGTGAGAGCCGAGCTTGACCTTGAACGACGGCACACCGTTGGCGCGCATGATCAGTTCTTCCGGCAATTCGACGGGGATCACGTCCCCCGGCTGCATGTGCAGAATGTCGCGCAGGCGTAGCTGGCGACGGGCCACAGTGGCGCTCAGGGGCACATCGACGTCCAACAGGTCTTCGCGCAGGGCCTTGACCCAGCGCTCGTCCTGGTCGTCGAGGTCGGACTGGAAACCGGCGTCGAGCATTTCGCGCACCGGCTCGATCATCGAGTACGGCATGGTCACGTGCAGGTCGCCGCCGCCGCCATCGAGTTCGATGTGGAAGGTGGACACCACAATGGCTTCGCTCGGCCCGACGATGTTGGCCATGGCCGGGTTCACTTCCGAGTTGATGTACTCGAAATTGACTTCCATGACCGCCTGCCACGCTTCCTTCAAGTCGATGAAAGCCTGCTCCAGCACCATGCGCACCACGCGCAGTTCGGTGGGCGTGAACTCACGGCCTTCGATCTTGGCGTGACGGCCGTCGCCGCCGAAGAAGTTGTCCACCAGCTTGAACACCAGCTTGGCGTCAAGGATAAACAGCGCGGTGCCGCGCAACGGCTTGATCTTGACCAGGTTGAGGCTGGTGGGCACGTACAGCGAGTGCACGTATTCACCAAACTTCATCACCTGCACGCCACCCACGGCGACGTCCGCCGAGCGGCGCAGCATGTTGAACATGCTGATGCGGGTGTAACGGGCGAAACGTTCGTTGATCATTTCCAGGGTCGGCATGCGTCCACGGACGATGCGATCCTGGCTGGTCAGGTCATAACTTTTGACACTGCCGGGCTCGGCAGCCATTTCGGTCTGCACCAGACCATCGTCCACGCCATGCAACAGCGCGTCGATTTCATCCTGGGACAGCAGGTCTTGCACGGCCATGTCGTGATCCTACTGCAATACGAAGTTAGTGAAGAGCGCCTGCTCTATCACGACTTTGCCGAGCTCTTTCTGGGCCACTTCCTGCACGCTGGCAGTGACCTTCTGGCGCAGCATTTCCTGGCCCACCGGGGTGGCCAGGCTGTCGAAGCTCTGGCCCGAGAACAGCATCACCAGGTTGTTGCGGATCACCGGCATGTGCACTTTGAGCGCGTCCAGGTCCGCCTGGTTGCGCGCCAGCAAGGTGATGCTCACCTGCAAGTAGCGTTGGCGACCGTTCTGATTGTAGTTGGCGACAAAGGCCGGCAGCATCGGTTCGAAGATTGCCGGTTGCTTGACGTTAGTGGCGGTTTCGGAGGCAGGCGCAGGTTTGCTTGCGTTGCTGTGCATGATGTACCAAGTGCCGCCAATCGAGGCGCCAATGGCCAGGAGCAGGCCCAGCACAATCAGCAGGATCAGCTTGAGCTTGCCTTTGCCTTTGCCTGCCGGGGGAGTTGCTGCGTCGTCGCTGTTCGCCATGCCAATAATCCGTCACTATTCGGGAATTCATAGATATACGGATAGGCAAGAGCAAGTGTTATGCCAGAGTTGTCTGGCACCAGGGCAACACAAATCAAATGTGGGAGGGGGCTTGCCGCCGATAGCAGTGTGTCAGTCAACAAATCTGTCGCTGATACACCGCAATCGGGGGCAAGCCCCCTCCCACACTTGGATCTCTATTTGACTTGGGTCAGGCGTAGTAGTCGACGGCGCTGGAGCCGATCACGGTCGAGGTCACGGGCTTGACCGCTTCAGCCACGTCAACGTGACTGCCGGTGTCAGCGCTATCACCTCGCCGGCCGCCACTGCTCACACCCCGCGCCTGGTTTTGCTGTTGCTGCTGCTCCTGCCCCCGGGACTGGTCGGACACGTTCACATCCACCTGCCCCATGCCCTGCTGGGCGAACATCTCGCGCAAGCGGCCGGACTGGCTTTCCAGCGCTTCACGCACCACGGCATGGCCACTCATGAAACTGACCTGGGCCTGCTGGTCGGGCGTCATGCTGACCTTGATATCCAGGCGCCCCAGTTCGGCCGGCTGCAATTGGATTTCGGCCGACTTGAGGCTCGCGCTGGAGAGGTACATCACGCGGTTGACCACTTCTTCGGTCCAGCCGCTCTGGTGCATGGCCAGCGGGGCGTTGATCACCGGTGGCAAGGCGTTGGCGGTTTTCGGCGTGGCGGCCTGGGTCAGCGCGGCCAGGCGGTTGGCGAAGTCATCCACGCGGGTGTCGCTGTCGGCACGCTTGAGGTCCTTGAGGCCGTCATCGATCAGTGCGCCAAAGGCCTTGTCGCCGCCGTTATGGGTGCTGTCCTTGGTGGCTTGTTGATCGACCATCGTGGCCAGGCCGGCGGCAAAATTCTGCGCGGCGGTCGGTTGATCCTGGACCGTGGCTGGCGCGGCTTTCTGGGTTGCCTGGCTGCCGGCCGACACATGACCGCCCTGCTCCATTGCCAGGCGCACGGCAGGCATCGCGTCCAGTGGGTCGGCTGCAGGGTCGAAGGCCGGCGGCTTGGCCTTATCGACCACGGCGGCGGCGGTCGCCACCGGTTGGGGCGTGTCATCCGCCACCGCTACCGCAGGTGCCGGCGTTTGCGGCGGGACAGCGCCGGGTGTGACCGTGACGATCAGGGCCGGATCGACCGGCGGCGTATCGGTCGGGGGCTGTTGCGCCAGGGACGGATCGGCGGGTGTGTCCTTGGCCGCTTTGTCGGCATCGGACGGCTTGGCAGGCAAGGGATTGCCGCTATCGGCAACCGCAGGCGTGCTGGCGGCAGGTGTCTTGTCGGCGGTTGCAGGCACCGATTTGCCCGGTGCGCTGTCGGTTTTCAGCGCCGGTTTGGCGCCCTGGTTGGCGAACACTTGAGAGAAGCCAGGGCCTTTGTCCCGTGGGTCCGCAGCCGCCACCGCAGGGGTGGCGGCAGGCGCTTGAGGCTTGGCCGCGGGGGCAGCCTGAAGGAGCGAATTGGGGGCGACTGGCATAGGTAAAGGTCTCCACTGCATGGGGGTCGGGGATGCAGTATCAGGAGATAGAGCAAGAGTCGGGCCAGGTTTGCAGCGAAGGCTCACGCACTGAAACGCTGGCGCTCCGATTCGTACATAGGCCTGACCAGCGCGAACTCATGATCAATCTGGTCAACCAATGCACCCAGATTCGAGGCAGGCTTGATGGACTCAAGCTCCAAGCGCTGACACAGGTGCGCCAACCGCACCGCGCCAAGGTTGCCACTGCTGCCCTTGAAGCTATGCGCTATGCGCCCCAGCGCCTTGGCGTCGTCGCGCGCGGTGCGCAAAGCCTCGACGCGCTTTTGCGAGTCATCGAGAAAGGTAGCGAGCAGCTTGGGGTACTCACCTTCCATGACCTCCTGCAGACCCGACAACACGTCCGGGTCCAGATGGATATCGACCACTTGTTCGCTCCTTGATCAAGAATTGACGGATTATGCCAGAGCCTTCCAGCAAAACTCCACGCAGACGCAGCGCCCGCCATCGGACCAGCGTACGTCGCCGCTCAGTTGACGCACCAGGTTCAAGCCGCGGCCGGACAGACGGTCAGCATCCAGCGGCCGCGCCAGTACCTCGTCAACATCGAAGCCAGGCCCGCTGTCCTCGACACGCAACGTCATCTTGCCGCCCTGCGCAGTCGGGGACACCTGCACATGCACCCGGATATGGCCGCTGTTCAATTGCGCCAGCCGCTCGTTGCGCAGGCGATAATACTGCGCAAACCCTTCGGCATCGCGCTTGAGCTGTGAATCCAGGCCCAGTACGCCATGTTCGAGGGCATTGGCATACAACTCGGCCATGACCGTGTAGAGCGCCCCACTCTGCTCACGCAGGCCATGGACCTCCAACAGCAATTGCAGCAGATACGGCAACGGGTTGTAGCGCCTGAGGGTCTGCGCGCGAAACTCGAAACTCACCGACCAATTCAGCGGGCACGACTGGCCACTGTCGGAATACATAGGTTCGGCCACGCGCAGCGGTTGGCCGGCCAACAAGCTGATTTCAACCATGCTGACATCGTCCCGCGCCTCACCGCGAAAGGCCGCCAGCGCCTGCTCGATATCCTCGAACAGGCGGTCGGGCTCGCGGTTGGCGGCAAACACCTGCTGCAAACGCTCGGCGCCGAACAACTGGTCATTGGCGTCGGCGGTGTCCAGCACGCCATCGGAAAGCAGGAACACCCGATCGCCCAGGGCCATGGGCCAGACTTCGGTGCTGTCATCGAATGCCTGGGCCGACAGCACGCCCAACGGCAGATGCCGCGACATCAACGGCGTGCGCTTGCCGGTGGCGACCTCGTGCACATAGCCCTCGGGCATGCCGCCGTTCCACACCTCCACCACGCGCCGCTCGGTGCTCAGGCACAACAGTGTGGCGCAGCAGAACATGTCCACCGGCAGGATGCGCTTGAGCTTGGCGTTCATCTCGCGCAGGGTCTGCGTCAGCCCATAGCCCTTGGCGGTCATGCCGTAGAACACTTCGGCCAGGGGCATGGCTCCGATGGCCGCCGGCAGGCCGTGGCCGGTGAAATCGCCGAGCAGCACATGCATGTCGCCGGACGGCGTATAGGCCGCCAGCAGCAGGTCCCCGTTGAACAGTGCATAGGGCGATTGCAGGTAGCGGATATTCGGCGCCGCGTTGATGCAACCCGAATGCGCGACCTTGTCGAACACGGCCTTGGCGGCGCGTTGCTCATGTAACAGGTGATCATTGTGCCGGGCGATCTGGTCACGCTGCTGCAACACCGTGGCTTGTAGCCGCCGCAGGCGGTCCATGGCGTTGATCTTGGCGGCCAGAATAAGCTGGTTGTAGGGCTTGGGCAGGAAATCGTCGCCGCCGGCGTCCAGGCACTCGGCCAGTGCGGCGCTTTCGCGCAGCGAGGTCAGGAAAATGATGGGGACCAACTGCTCGCCCGCCAATTGCTTGATCCATCGCGCGGCGAGAAAACCATCCATCACCGGCATCATCGCGTCCATCAGCACCAGCTGCGGGCGCTCGCGCGCAAACACTTCAACGGCTTGCTCGCCATTGGTCGCGGTGAGCACATGGTGCCCCTGACGCCGCACGATGGTCGACAACAACAGCAAGTCGGCGGCGCTGTCTTCGGCAATCAGGATGGTCAGCGGCTCGGATAAGGGGGCCAGGACTCTCACGATATATCGAACAGCTTGTCGAAATTGGAAATGGCGAGGATTTTGCGCACGTCGTGGCTGCTGTTGCTGACCTGCACTTGAGACTCATCGCCACCGGCGTGGTCCCGAAGCAGCAGGAGCATGCCCAGGGCCGAGCTGTCCATGTAGGTGGTTTCTTTAAGATCGACCACATACAACTCGGGTACCTTGTAGTAACGCTCGTAGGCATCGCGAAATGCCTGGTGGCTGCCGAAATCGAACCGGCCCTTGATTGCGATCGTCAACTTCTTCCCGTCCAGGGATACTTCTGACTCGATTGACATGTGACTGCTTCCTTGTCATGGGTCTGTGCAACAAGGTGTAGCAGGCGAACCCGATCTGAGCAACACGGCCGTTCAAATGTGGGAGGGGGCTTGCCTCCGGGGCGACCAGGATTTTGGTGTCGATCCCGGTCCAAATGTGGGAGGGGGCTTGCCCCCGATGGCGGCCTCGGGGCTGGCCGGGATGTTGGATTGGAACGAGTACATATCCGTTTCTGCGGTAACGGCCACTTAGGGTTCCGCCCTGACGGCGGGTCACTTTGGAAAAGCCCCAAAGTAACCAAAGGGCTCTTGCCCCACCACTCGGCACCTCGCCTGGGCTCGGTGTGCCCTCTCTCCGGCTTGAATCCGTGGGCCGCCGCAATGGGCCATCCATGGCCCAGTGCGGCTAACCCGGCGTCCTGCCGGGTTGCCCACGGATTCAAGCCTGCGTTCGGCCAGCGTGGTTTAACGGGGCGCCTGAGATCAAAAGCAGATCAAGATCAGGATCAAGAGCGACTCGCTTCGCATCGTGGTTACGGTTGGGCGCTGCTGAGTTGTGTAGATACCTATGCCCCGATTGCCGAGTGTCAGTCACTGCATCTTTTGACTGACACACCGCAATCGGGGGCAAGCCCCCTCCTCCCACATTTTTTCCTGCTGCGTTGGTTAGAACGGTTCCTGGCGCGGAAGGCGCTGGGACAGTTCATCGAGCAACTTCTGCTCGCGCTTGTCTTCAATCGCCCGCGCTTCATCGATATAGCGCTGCACCAGCTTGCGCAACCCTTCGACGCGGGCAAACGCCTGTTGCCAGCTTTCGCGGGCCTTGTCGAGGTTGTTCTGGTGCCACGCCAGGCTCTGGCGCTGTTGGCCGACGGCGGTTTCCAGCTGATTGAGAAAGCCCTGGTACCCCATCAGCCACTGGCCCGACACGCCCTTGCTGCCGCGTTCGATCCACTGTTGCTGATATTCGAGGCGAAAGCGCTCAAGGTCGCCCAGTTTGCTCTCCGCCAGGCGCACCTGGCCCTGGAAATACCCCAGGCGCTGCACGGCGGTTTTTTCGGCCTTTTCGGCCATTTCCACCACCGGGGCCAGGCGCGCGGCGCGGCTGTTGGCCATGGGTTAGCCGCCCGGCGCGGGGGCGAAGATGGACTGCAGATGCGCTTCGCTTTCGCCCATGCTGATCTTGTCGTTAAGCCCCTGGCGCAGGTAGGTCACCAATTGGGGCTGCAGGGCGATTGCCAGGTCGGTCTCGCGATCGCCACCGGCCACGTAGGCGCCGACGCTGATCAGGTCGCGGCTCTGCTGGTAACGCGACCACAGTTGCTTGAAGTATTGTGCGCGGGCCATGTGTTCCGGCGTGACCACCGCCGGCATCACCCGGCTGATGGACGCTTCGATATCGATGGCCGGGTAGTGCCCCTCTTCCGCCAGGCGTCGCGACAGCACGATGTGCCCATCGAGCACGCCCCGCGCCGAGTCGGCAATCGGGTCCTGCTGGTCATCGCCTTCGGACAATACCGTGTAGAACGCGGTGATCGAGCCCCCGCCGGCCTCGGCATTACCGGCACGCTCCACCAGCTTGGGCAGTTTGGCGAACACCGACGGCGGATAACCCTTGGTCGCGGGTGGCTCGCCGATGGCCAGGGCGATCTCGCGCTGGGCCTGGGCGAAACGGGTGAGCGAGTCCATCAGCAACAGGACATTCTTGCCCTTGTCGCGAAAATATTCGGCGATGCGCGTGCAGTACATGGCGGCGCGCAGGCGCATCAACGGTGCGTCATCCGCCGGAGAGGCGACGACGACGGAACGCTTGAGGCCTTCTTCACCCAGGCTGTGCTCGATGAATTCCTTGACCTCACGGCCACGCTCGCCGATCAGCCCGACCACGATGATGTCGGCCTCGGTAAAGCGCGTCATCATGCCCAGCAACACCGACTTACCCACACCGGTACCGGCGAACAGGCCCAGGCGCTGGCCGCGACCGACCGTCAATAAACCGTTGATGCTGCGAATGCCCACGTCCAGCGGCACGCTGATGGGGTTGCGGTTGAGCGGGTTGATGGTGGGGCCGTCCATCGGCACCCAGTCCTCGGCCTTCATGCCGCCCTTGCCATCCAGCGCACGCCCGGCGCCATCGAGTACACGGCCGAGCATGCTCATGCCCATCGGCAAGCGCCCGGTGTCGGCCAGGAGCACCACACGGGCACCCGGAGCGATACCGGCGAGGCTGCCCACCGGCATCAGGAAAATCTTGTTACCGGAAAAGCCCATCACTTCGGCTTCGACCTGCACCGGGTGGTAGCTGTCGTCGTTGATCACCATGCAGCGGCTGCCCATGGCGGCGCGCAAGCCCTCGGCCTCAAGCGTCAGGCCGACCATGCGCAACAGGCGCCCTTCGAGGACCGGCTGGCCGGGCAACTGCGTGGCCTCGGCGTAGCTGTCCAGGCGCTTGGCGAAGCTGGTGCGATCAAGGCGCATCGGTGACGTCCAGGTCAACGCTCAGGTCAGGCTCGGCCGGGTGCAGCGCCTGTTCATGCAACTGGTCGAACAGCTTGGCCATGATCTGGCTGATGCGGGTTTCCACCGTGGCATCGATGCGGCTGTGCTCGGTCTCGACGCGGCAACCGCCAGGCAGCAGCGCGGCGTCCTCGACGATGCGCCAGGTTTCTTCATGGCGCTCGCGCAAGGCTTTGACCTGCTCGAAATCCTGCGGGTTGATGTACAGCCGCACATTGCCCACGCCCAGGGGCAGCAGCTTGAGGGCTTCGCGCATCACGCTTTCGATCTGGCTGGAATCGAGCACCAGTTCACGCTGGATCACCTGGCGGGTGATGTGCTGCACCAGGCCGACCATGGATTTTTCCAGCTGCGAGTCCTGTTCGGCGATGGGGTCGAACAGGTTGCCCATCAAGCGCTCCAGGCTGCCCAGCTTGACGCTGAGGGCGTCTTGAGCCTCCTGACGGACCTTGAGGGTGGTGCTGCGAAAACCATCTTTTTCACCCGCCGCGAAGCCTTCGTTGTAAGCCTCCTGGCGGATGGCTTCCAATTCTTCAAGGGTCAGCGGCTGGACTTCTTCCAGCGGCACTTCTTCCATCTGCGCCGGCGCTTCCTGCACCGGTTCAGGCTCTGGCTGCGGCACGTGGGGGTCGAAGCTGGGCAACGACCAGATGTCGAACCCGCCGACATCCCGCGCGCGAATCAGATCGCTGGGCGTCTCATCTTTGTTCGACATGCGGGGCGCCTTAGATCATTTCTTCGCCGCCCTTCCCGCCGAGAACGATTTCTCCGGCTTCGGCCATACGGCGGGCAATGGTGAGGATTTCTTTCTGCGCGGTTTCCACGTCGCTGACGCGTACCGGGCCCTTGGCTTCGAGGTCGTCGCGCAGCAGTTCGGAGGCACGCTTGGACATGTTCTTGAAGATCTTTTCCTTGACGCCTTCGTCCGAGCCCTTGAGCGCCAGCACCAGCACGTCGGACGACACTTCGCGCAGCAACGCCTGGATGCCACGGTCGTCGACATCGGCCAGGTTGTTGAACACGAACATCAGGTCTTCGATCTGGCCGGACAGGGTATCGTCGATCTCGCGGATCGAGTCCATCAGCTGGCCTTCGACCGAGCTGTCGAGGAAGTTCATGATGTCGGCCGCCCGCTTGATGCCACCCAGGGTGGTGCGCGAGGCATTCGAGTTGCCCGAGAACTGTTTCTCGAGAATCGTGTTGAGTTCCTTGAGCGCCGCCGGCTGCACGGTGTTCAGCGACGACACGCGCAGGATGATGTCCAGGCGCACTTTATGGTCGAAGTGGCCGAGCACTTCACCGGCCTGGTCCGGGTCAAGGTAGGCGACGACGATGGCCTGGATCTGCGGGTGCTCGTAGCGGATCACGTCGGCGACGGCGCGCGGCTCCATCCATTTGAGGCTGTCCAGACCGCTGGTGTTGCCGCCCAGCAGGATGCGGTCGATCAGGCCGTTGGCCTTGTCTTCGCCCAGGGCCGAGGTGAGCATTTTGCGGATGTAGCTGTCGGAGCCGACGCCCAGGCTGGTCTGGTCGCCGACGATCTCGACGAACTCGCTCATCACCTGCTCGACTTGCTCGCGGTGCACATTGCGCATCTGCGCCATGGCCACGCCCACGCGCTGGACCTCTTTGGGGCCCATGTGGCGCAGCACTTGGGCAGCGTCGGTTTCGCCCAGCGACAGCAGCAGCACGGCGGCTTTGTCGACCCGGGAAAGCTTGGCCACAGCGACTCGATCATTCATCAGCGTTAATCCACTCTTTCACGACCTGGGCCACACGGCCCGGGTCTTCTGCCACCAGACTCTTGATTGCGTTCAACTGAGCGTCATAGCCTTCGCTCGGGCTTGGCAACAGGATGCTTTGCGGGCCGCCCAGGCTGACGCGGTCGTTGGCCAACTCGCCGTCCAGGCCGCCCATGCCGCCCAACTCGACGTCGCCACCGGCCAGGGCGAGCTGTTTCTTGCTGCCACCGGTGATGTTGTTGAGCACCGGGCGCAGCACGCCGAACACCAGCACCAGGATGAACAACACCCCCAGCACTTGCTTGACGATGTCCCAGAACCACGGCTGGGTGTAGAACGCCGGGTCGGCGATCACTTCGCCGCGCTCGACGGAGAATGGCATGTTGATCACGCTGACGCTGTCGCCACGGCTGGCGTCGAAACCGACGGCGTCCTGCACCAGGCGGGTAAAGCGCGCCAATTCATCGGCGCTCCATGGCGCGCGGGTGATGGCACCGTCAGCGGCGTTGACCTTGACCTGGTCATCGACCACCACCGACACCGACAGGCGATTGATCTTGCCCTGCTGCTGCTTGGTGTGGCTGATGGAACGGTCGAGCTCGAAGTTCTTGGTGGACTGGTTACGCTTGTCCGCCGGGTAAGGCGCGAGCATCGGCTGGCCGGTGGCCGGGTCCATGATCTGCTGGCCGTTGGCGTCCAGCAGCGGTTGACCCGCCGCAATCGCGCCAGCGGTGGCAGCGGCGCCACCGGTGGTTTGCGGGGCCGACGCCGGGGACGGCGGCTGGTTGCTCAGGGCACCCGGCACGCCTTGCGGACCATTGCTGGCGGTGCGTTGTTCGCTGGTGGACTGCTCGCTGCGCAGGGCGGGCTGGTCCGGGTTGAATTGCTCGGATGTCGACTCTACGGCGCTGAAATCCACGTCGGCGGACACTTCAGCCTTGTAGCGGTCGTTGCCCAATACCGGTTGCAGGATGTTGTGCACGCGCTGGGTCAGCATGCTTTCCATGCGGCGGCTGTAATCGAACTGCTTGCCGGCCTGGGTCAGCGCGGAGTTTTCGGCCATGTCGGAGAGCAGATTGCCCTTCTGGTCGACCACCGTGATCTGCGACTTGCTCAGTTCGGGAACGCTGGTGGCCACCAGGTTGATAATTGCCAGCACCTGGCCGGGCTCCAGGGAACGACCGGAAAACAGCTCGACCAGCACCGAAGCGCTGGGCTTGCGCTCGTCACGCACGAACACCGAGCTTTTCGGAATCGCCAGGTGCACACGGGCACCCTTGACGTTATTCAGGCTGGAGATGGTACGCGCCAGTTCGCCTTCCAGGCCGCGACGGTAGCGGGTGGCTTCCATGAACTGGCTGGTGCCCAGGCCCTGGTCCTTGTCGAGGATTTCAAAACCGATATTGCTGTCGGACGGCGTCACGCCGGCGGCGGCCAGTTTCATCCGCGCACGTGCCACGTCATCGGCCTTGACCAGCAGGGCGCCGGAGTTGGGCTCCACGGTGTAGGCGATGTCGGCGGCGGCGAGGGTTTCCATGATCTGCTTGGAATCCATGCCCGCCAGGCTGCCGTACAGCGGCCGGTAATCAGGTTGCTGCGACCACAACACCACGGCAAAACCAATCGCCACGCTGGCAGCCAGGCCGACCAACAGGCCCACCTGACGCAACATGGTCATTTCGGAGAGATTTTCCAGGAACGACAGGCCAAACAGCGGCGGTTTGCCGTCTGTCTTGGCGGGTACGTTGTCGAGTGCTTCTGCCATGAGTTAAATCTCGCCCTTAAACCGGCATCTGCATGATGTCTTGATAAGCCTGGACCAGCTTGTTACGCACCTGGGTCAAGGCCTGGAAGGACACACTGGCCTTTTGCGAGGCGACCATCACATCGGTGAGGTCCACGCCGCTTTTACCGATCTCGAACGCCGTCGACAACTGGCTGGACGCCTGCTGGGTATCACTGACTTTATTGATTGCCTGACCGAGCATGTCGGCAAAACTGCTTTGGCCCAATTCCGGCGCTGGCGCGACGGATTTCGGTTGAGCCATGGCATCCATTTGCATGGAGCGCATATCCAACATCAACCGATTGAACTCAATACCCTGGCTCATGAACTTCTCTCTCCGACGACCCGCAATTTTTTGACACTACGCAGCGGTTACCAGGGGGAGGTGCAACAAGGGTGCCAGCTTCGTTGCGACTCGTAAGAAAAGGCGACAAAGCTTGTCGACCTTGTTACTGCACGTTTTTTTTGTAGGAGCGAGGGGGACGCCTGGTTCTTGCTCGCGAAGCACTCATGGACGCCGCGTACATCCAGGAAGCACGCGTTATCGTTGACGTTTTTCGCGAGCAAGCTCGCTCCTACAAAAAACGGCATTGGCGCGAAGTCAGGTGGCGAACAGGTATGCTTCCACGTCCATCCCGGCGTCGCGCATCTGCGCCAGCTTGTAGCGCAGGGTGCGCGGGCTGATGCCGAGGCGCTCGGCGGCTTCCTTGCGGCGGCCGCGCTCGGCGCGCAGGGTGTCGATGATCATCTGGAATTCGCGGCGGCGCAGGTCATCGCCCAGGGCGCCGGCCGATTCGGTTTCGGCGACGAGCGGTGCCGGCGCAAGGCTCGGCAACGGCGCGACGCCGCTGCCCATGGCCAGGCAGAAGTCCTGGGGCTGGATCAAGCCCCCCTGCTGGAGGATCAGCGCACGCTGGATCGCGTTGTCCAGCTCACGCACATTACCCGGCCATGGATAAGCAACCAGGCAAGCCTCAGCCTCAGCTGACAGCCGCGCCTGGGCGTGCTTCATTTTTTTGACGTGGTTGTTCAGCAGGCGCTCGGCCAGAGGAATGATATCGGCCGGGCGTTCGCGCAACGGCCGCCAGGCCAGCGGGAACACCGACAGACGGTAAAACAGGTCTTCGCGAAAGCGCCCCGCCGCCACTTCGCCCGCCAGGTCGCGGTTGGTGGTGGCGACCACGCGGATATCCAACTGGATCGGCTTGCGCGCGCCCACCCGCTCCACTTCGCGCTCCTGCAACACGCGCAGCAACTTGGCTTGCAGGCCCAGGGGCATTTCCGAGATTTCGTCGAGCAAAATGGTGCCGCCGTCGGCCTGTTCGAACTTGCCGGCCTGGGCCGCGATGGCGCCGGTGAACGAGCCCTTTTCGTGGCCGAACAGGGTGGCTTCAAGCATGTTGTCCGGAATCGCCGCACAGTTGATCGCAATGAAGGGCTGCCCGGCCCGACTGGATTGCTGGTGGATATAACGCGCCAACACTTCCTTGCCGGTGCCGGACTCCCCCGAGATCAATACGGTGGACTCGCTGCGCGCCACCCGGGCCGCCAGTTCCAGCAACTGCGCGCTGGCCGGCTCGAAGGCAATCGGGCCATCACCCTCCACCGTCGACATGACGCCAAGCGCATGCCGCGCCACCAATTCGATCAACGCCTTGGGTTCGAACGGCTTGACCAGATAATCCGCCGCGCCCTGGCGCATGGCGTCCACGGCCCGCTCCACGGCGCCATGGGCGGTCATCAGCAGCACCGGCAATTGCGGCTGACGCGCGCGCAGCAGGCCGAGCAACTGATGGCCGTCCATGCCGGGCATGTTCACATCGCTGACCACCAGGCTGAAAGTTTCTCGCTCAACGGCCTCCAAGGCTTCCTCGGCAGAGCCGACCGCGCGGTAGTCATGGCCCGCCAACAGCAGCGTGTCAGCCAATGCTTCACGCAGGGCGCGATCGTCTTCAACCAGTAAAACCTTGATAGTCATGATCCTTTTACTCCGCGCTTGCCGCGCTGGAAAACAGCGGCAAGGTCATCAATGCACAGGTGCCGCGCCCCAACCGGGAACGCAGCTGCAATTCTCCCTGATGCGCACGTGCCACTGCCTTGACCACGGTCAGGCCCAGGCCGGTGCCGTTGGTCTTGGTGGTGAAAAAGGGCTCGCCCAGGCGCTGCAGCACGGCCGGCGCAATACCACTGCCGCTGTCGCTGATGCACAGGCGCAGGCTTTGCTCGCGGCGGTACAGGTGCACCTTGAGGCGCGCCCCCGGGCCGCTGGCCTGGGTGGCGTTTTCGATCAGGTTGAGCAGCGCGCCGACCAGGGTGTCGCGATTGCACAGCAACTCACCCTGGTGGCTGTCGCATTGCCAGCGCAGGCTGGCGCCCTCGGTATGCGTGGCGGCCGCCGCTTGCAGGGCTTGCATTAACGCGGCCGGGGTCAAGCGGTCGGTCAGCGGCAGTTCGCCACGGGCAAACACCAGCATGTCGCGCACCTGATGCTCCAGCTCGTGCAGGCGCTCCTTGAGGCGTCCGGCAAAACGCTGGTGGGTGGCTGCGGGCAGTTGCTCATCAGTCAAATGACTGGCGTAGATCAATGCCGCCGACAGCGGCGTACGGATCTGATGCGCCAGGGAAGCGACCATCCGCCCCAGCGACGACAAACGCTCATGGCGCGCCAGCTGATCCTGCAGGTGACGGGTTTCCGTCAGGTCGTTGAGCAGCACCAACTGGCCCGGTTCGGCATCCAGGGACCGGGTGGCGATGGACAGGCGACGCCCATCCTTGAGGGACACTTCGTGGCCGTCATCGTCACGTGGCGCAAAGCAACGGGTGATGACGTGGCGCCACAGCTCGCCCTCCAGCGGCAGGCCGAGCAGGTCGCAGGCGGCCGGGTTGGCTTCGCGCACACGGCCCTGGTCGTCGATGACGATCACGCCACCGGGCAACAGCGAGAGCAGGTTCTGCAGGCGGTTGGCCAGGCGTTCTTTCTCGGCCAATTCCTGCATGCGCTGGGCACTGACCACCGCCAGTTCGCCTTTGAGCTCGGACACCCGGGCTTCAAGCAGACTGTAGGAATCGGTCAGCTGGCTCGACATCTGGTTGAACTGCGAGAACGCCTGTTCCAGACCCTGGCGGATCGGCGGTTCTACAGGCGAAACCAGCCCCGGAATGGCAGGGGCTGCAGATAGTTGGGCGGCGTGGGGCATGGTGCTCTCTCGCTTGGCTGACCGTCAGTTAAACGGAACGTTGCGAGGGCTGTAGCAATACCCGTGCCGAAAAAAAACTACTTATAAATCAAGACGCTGAAAAACACGCGTCAATCATCCGCCTGTTCATCACCTTCTTTGCGGCTCATACCGTACTTGCGCATCTTCTCCACCAGGGTGGTGCGGCGAATGCGCAGGCGCTCGGCGGCACGGGCGACGATGCCATTGGCGTCGTCCAGGGCCTGTTGGATCAGGCCTTGCTCCAGGTTGCCGAGGTAGTCTTTCAGGTCGAGGCCTTCGGGCGGCAGCATGGCCGTGGCACCGAAGTCCGGCGTATGGCCGTTGATCGCCACGCGCTCTTCCATGTCACTGCGCAGGCTGTCGACCATCTGCTCGTCTTCATCGTCAACGTAGCGGAATTTCTTCGGTAACTCGACCACGCCGATCACACCGTAGGGGTGCATGATCGCCATGCGCTCCACCAGGTTGGCCAGCTCGCGCACGTTGCCCGGCCAGCCGTGACGGCACAGCGACATGATGGCGGCGGAGTTGAAACGGATGGAGCCGCGTTTTTCGTGCTCCATGCGTGAAATCAATTCGTTCATCAGCAACGGGATGTCTTCCACGCGCTCACGCAGCGGCGCCATCTCGATCGGGAAGACGTTGAGGCGGTAGTACAGGTCTTCGCGGAAGCTGCCGACCTCGATCATGCTTTCGAGGTTCTTGTGGGTGGCGGCGATGATGCGCACGTCCACGCTCTGGGTCTTGTTGCTGCCCACGCGCTCGAAGGTGCGCTCCTGCAACACGCGCAGCAACTTGACTTGCATCGGCAGCGGCATGTCGCCGATCTCGTCGAGAAACAGCGTGCCGCCGTTGGCCAGCTCGAAACGCCCGGCACGGCTGGTGATCGCCCCGGTAAAGGCGCCCTTCTCGTGACCGAACAATTCGCTTTCCAGCAGCTCTGCCGGGATCGCCCCGCAGTTGACCGGCACGAACGGCCCGTCGCGGCGCTTGGAGTGATAGTGCAGGTTGCGCGCGACCACTTCCTTGCCGGTGCCCGACTCGCCGAGGATCAACACACTGGCGTCGGTGTCGGCCACTTGCTGCATCATCTGACGTACGTGCTGGATCGCCCGGCTGGTGCCGACCAGGCTGCGGAACAGGTTGGGTTCACGGTGACGGCCGCGCTCGCGGGCCTGGTCATACATCTCGCGATAGACCTGGGCGCGGTGAAGGGAGTCGAGCAATTTGCTGTAGCTGGGCGGCATTTCCAGGGTGGAAAGCACGCGGCGGCGCTGGTCTTCCGGCAGGTCCACGGAAGAAATATCGCCCATCAGCAACACGGGAAGGAACTCATCCCAGGTTGACAGTGTCTTTAACAAGCCCAAAACAGCGCCAGGAGCGTTTACCGTCCCGATCAGCACACAAATGACTTCGCGGCTCGATGACAATGAGCTGACAGCCTGCTGCCAATCGTGGCTACCGCAGGGCAAATTTTCTTCACCAAGAAAATTCAAAATCACCGCCAAATCGCGGCGGCGGACGCTATCGTCATCGATCAGCAGAATTTTGGTTTCACGCCACATGCAATAGCAACTTCCCTAGTAAAACTTCCTGCCCCGGAATCAGGGCAATCAAGACGCCTGTAAGACTTATTACTTACTAGACGTCTGAAATCTGAAAACAACACTAGTTAAGTCAAAAATGCTGGCACAGTCAAATATATGACGCACCGTTCGGACCAACTGAGCTTCTATCAGCCGAACAGATGGTAAACCTTTGACGCATTTTTAGCTTGGTTGATCTGCGACATCTCTTCGAAAATCGCCTGGCGCTCGCCGGTCGTCACCTCAAGCAACTGCTGGTAAACCGCCAGCAGGCTCTCCAGCTTTTCGCGCAGCGCATCCTCGTCCACCGGTGCCTGGCTGAGCACGTCATCAATCACGTTGCGACAGCCCAGGTCCAGTTCGCCGATGGCGTCCCAGTTGCGCGCAGCGAGGGCGTCAACCAGGGCTTCACGGGTTTCATCGATGCGTTGCAATGCGTGGCTCATGACGTATTCCTCAAGGCCCAGTGGCCTTACTGTGCGGCGCCCTGGGGTGCGGCGATGGCATCCCAGCCTTCTTTGACGGTGATCAGCAGACGAGCGACTTCGTCGATCATGTCGGCATCGTTGTGCAGATTGGCCTCCATCAAACGGTTGGTCATGTAGGCGTACAGACTTTCCAATTGCTGGACGTAAGCCGGATCTTCACTCTTCTGCGCATCCAGACCATCACGCAGGCCGATGATGATGTCGATGGCCTTACCGAGCATCAGGCCTTTTTGAGCGATGTCCCCACGAGCCAATGCGCCCTTGGCCTGTGCCATGCGGTCGAGGCCGCCCTCCATGAGCATCTGCACCAGACGATGCGGGCTGGCTTCGGAGATCTGGGCATGGGAATTGACCTTCTGGTATTGGCGAAGGGCTCTCATGGGATTCATGGTTCTACCTCGTAACAGGCGACAGCGAAAAGGATTTCAGTAACCAATATGTCGACGGGATCGCAGAAAACTTTAACCCCGATGGTCCCCAAAAAAACGAAGCCCGGCAGGCAGCCCGGGCTTTTTCATGCATCAACATCAATTATTTTTCTGGTTGTTCAGCGCGTTGAGCGTGCCCATGATGTTGTTACTTTGCTGGCGTAACTGGGCGACCAGCGAATCCATCGCCGCGTATTTACGTATCAGGCTGGCCTGCAGATCCGCCACATGCGCGTCAAGTTCCGCCTGGTCCTTGCTCAAGGTCTTGAGGTTATCGGAGAGCGCGGTCGTGCGCGTCGCGAAGATACCGGTGGTCGCCTTGGCATAACCTTCAGTGGCATTGGTCATGCGTGCCAGCAACCCGGTCTTGCCGCTGAACATACTGCTGATATCTGCGGAGTTGGTGAGCGCTACCTTGTCGAAGGTTTTGTCGTCCATGGTCAACAGACCGGTACCGGAGTCGGTACCGATACCAAATTGTGCCAGGGACTTGATGGTGCCGGTCCCGGACAACGCGTTGAACTCGGCGCGCAAGGCGCTTTGCAGCGAGCGCATGTTGGCGTCACCGGTCAAGGTCGCCGATACCGAGTTACCCGCCGCGTCCTTGGTCACCTTGGTTTCGGCATTCATTGCCTTGAGCAACGCGTTATAGCTGTCGACAAAGCCTTTGACCCCGGACTTGAGGGCGGCGGTGCTGGTAGTCACCGAAATCGTCGTGGTGACCTTCGGCCCGTTCGGGTCCTTGGTATCCACGGGCGGTGAAACCGACAGCAGCTTGATGCTGACCCCACTCACCGCGTCCGAGATGTTGTTGGTCTTGGACGTATACGCCACGTTATCGATGGTGTACTCGGCGTTCTGCGGCGTATCGATCACGTTGTAGCCGGTATCGATACCCGAGTTGCCCGACAATGTCAGGTCCGAGCCGACGCCGCCCGTGGTGGATGTCAACACCATGCGCGAACCGGTGGAGTCGGTGACGATGTTGGCACTGAGCCCGACGGTGCCGAACTGGGTGTTGATCGAGTCACGTACCTGTTGCAGGGTTGCGCCCGGCGGCACGCTCAGGTCGAACTTCTTGCCCGACTGGGAGATGGTCAGGGTGGTGGCGGCAGTGCCCTTGTTGACCACTGTCGAAGCGCCGCCGGCCAGGGTGGCCGTGGACAGTTTGGAAGGCTGGGCGAGTTTATTGACCACCAGGTTGAAACTGCCGTTGGCAGCGCCCTGAGCGGTGGTCATGGTCGCGACCTTTTCATTTGACGAAGTGCCGGTCAGACCACTGAAGCTATTGTCGTCGGTCATGCTCTTGATGGCGCCACGGAAGGCGCTCAATGCCGACTGGATCTTGCCGATCGACGACAACTGGGTAGTCGCTTTCTGTGACTGGGTGTTGATCTGGGTCTGCTTCGGCGCCCGATCGGCGTCGACCAGGGCTTTGACGATGCCCTGGATGTCGATACCCGAACCCACACCGTTTACCGTTGTACTCGCCATCGTCTTTCTCCTAATACGGCTGTTGGCGTTTTCTTGACGAACCGCACTTCAAGAAAGCAACGCAACAAGTTTCATGCCAGTTCAGACCTTTTCATCGAACAGCACATGACTGGCGGTAGCCAGGCTCTGTGCAAGCTTCAAGGCCGTTTCCGACGGAATCTGGCGGATCACCTCGCCACTTTCAGTGGCGATGACCTTGACCACGACCCGATGGGTGGAATCATCAATGGAAAAATCCAGTTTGCGCTGGGCCGCTTGTACGAATTCTCGAATATCGGTGACTGCCTTTTCCAGGTCAGCCCGTTTCGGCTCACCGGCGACCGGCGCGGCCGGCGCGATTGCCTCGACCTTGGCGTTGTCTTTGTCCGCAACCACCGCAGGGGCCGAGCCTTGAGGGGCTACCGGTGGATAAGACGAGGCCAGCTTTACACTCATGTCCATGTCCAATCTCCTCTACAAACCGAAAAAGACGAAAGGGCACGTAAACGCGCCCTTCCGTCAATTACCAAGCGACGCTATTACTGAAGCAGCTTCAGTACAGCGGATGGCAGTTGGTTGGCCTGCGACAGAATCGCGGTAGCAGCCGACTGCAGGGTTTGTTGCTTGGTCAACTGAGCTGTTTCAGCAGCGAAGTCGGTGTCTTGAACGGTAGAACGTGCAGCGGTGGAGTTTTTCTGAATGTTGGTCAGGTTGTCCACAGTAGTCGTCAGACGGTTCTGAACAGCACCCAGGCCCGAACGTGTGCTGTCGATGCCGCCGATAGCCTTGTCCAGTACCGCGATGGCCGCTTGTGCGTTGAAAGCGCTGCTGACGTCGGTCTGTGCAACCGTGGTCTTGGTGGAAGCTGCGGCAGTACCTGTTGCGGCGAACAGACCGGTTACACCGGCACCGTTCATCGCGTAGCCTTTGGACGAGTCCAGGTTCACTGCACCGGTAGCGATCAGGCCGTCGGCCAGCGCGACGGCGGTACCGTAGGCACCAGCACCGTCTTTGGTGGCAACAGTGATCGAACCGGCGGCAGTGGAGGCACTGAAGTTCAGGTTCTCACCGGAATCGGACTTGACCGACAGGGTGCCCTTGGATTGGTCGTAGTTGACGCTGATGCCCAGCTTGGCGGAGTTGGATTTCAGTTGGTCAGCCAGGCTGGCGGTATCGGTTACACCGGTGAAGGTGGTGGCTTGGCCGCCAACAGTCATGGTGAAGGTAGCAGGCGTGGTCTTGGCGGCAGCACCGACGGTGAATTGAGCTTCAGTGCTGGCCGTAGCGCTCAGGCCACCTACAGCGCCGTTCAGTTGGCTGGCGATGGTTTTGGCCGATGCGCCTTGAAGAACAGTGACACTGGCGGTCTGGCCATTACCGGTCAGGCCGATCACGCCACCTGCAACACCTGAGGTGCTAGGTGCAACGCCGACGCTCTTGATCTGCTGCGAACCGATGTTGTTGGCAGCAACGTTGTCCAGGGACAGGTTGATGGTTTCGTTGGCGTTGGCGCCTACCTGGATGGCTTTGGTGCCGTACGAACCGTCGAGCAGCTTCTGGCCACCGAAAGTGGTGGTTTCCGAGATACGGGTCAGTTCCGAAGTCAGCGCCTGGTATTCTTCCTGGTTGGAAGTACGGTCAGCGTCGCTCAGGGAGCCGGTAGCCGAGGACAGCGCCAGGGTACGCATTTTTTGCAGAATGTCGGTCGAAGCCTGCATTGCGCCTTCAGCGGTCTGCGCGATGGAGATACCATCGTTGGCGTTCTTTACAGCTTGGCCCAGGCCGTTGATTTGGCTGGTCAGGCGGTTGGAAATCTGCAGGCCCGAGGCGTTGTCTTTAGCGCTGTTGATGCTCAGGCCAGTGGACAGACGCTGCATGGAGGTTTGCAGCGAGCTGGCAGCTTTAGCAAGGCCGTTCTGGGTAGTGATGGAAGCAATGTTGGTGTTTACTGTTAAAGCCATGACGAAATCCTCGATGGATGGATACTGCGGCTTCCGGCCCTGGCAACCGCCTGGTGTGGCCTGAGAACCTACGTAATAGTTATCGTCGTGGTAGCCGGTTGCTTGAGGTTTTTTTTGATTTTTTTTACTAGCCCTGTGCCAGCCCTTGCAATTCAAGCAGTTACTGCTATTGAAAACCCCGGTTTTGTTGGCTTTTCTGGCGCCAAATAAAAAACGCCGATGATCTTTCGATCATCGACGTTTTTTTTACGCGCCCCTCAAAGGGTCATGGGCGATACAGAATCGCCGAGCCCCAGGACAGGCCTACACCAAAACCGCTGATTGCCACACGCTGCCAGGCGGCATTCATCACATGTTTTTCCAGCAGCAAGGGAATGCTCGACGATACGGTATTGCCGGTCTCGACCATGTCCTTGATGAACTTGTCCACCGGCGCATCTTCAAAACGGCGCGCCACCGCGTCAACAATGGCGGCACTGCCCTGGTGAATGCAGAACGCATCGATGTCATCGGCCTTGAGGTCTGACTCATCGAGCAACTCGTGCAAATGCGCCGGCACCTTGAGCAAGGCGAAGTTGAACACCTGGCGGCCATTCATGAAGAACACGCCGTCACTGACCTTCAGGTGCGGCGCGCCGGAACCGTCGGTGCCGAACTTGGATTTGCCGAGCAACCACTGCGGGTCTTCGCCCATCCAGGTGGCGGTGGCGGCGTCGCCGAACAGCATGGTGGTGTTGCGGTCCTCCGGGTCGACGATTTTCGAATACGGGTCGGCAGTGATCAGCAGGCCGTTTTTCAGGCCGGTGGCTTCCATGAAGCCCTTCATCGCATAGATGCCGTAGACATAGCCGGAGCAGCCCAGGGAGATATCGAACGCGGCCACGTGGGTCGGCAGGCCCAGTTTGTCCTGGACGATGGCTGCGGTGTGGGGCAGCCCTTCTTCATCGCCGTTCTGGGTGACGACAATCACCGCGTCGATGGACTCGCGCTTCAAGTCCGGGTTGCCGGCAAACAACGCGTTGACCGCTTCGACACACAGATCGGAGGTTTCCTGCGCGGCATCCTTGCGCGGCAGGAACGCCGAGCCGATCTTGCCAATGATGAATTCCTCATCCTTGGCGAATTTGGCACCCTGGGCGTAGTTATCGATACCGTCCGCCGGCACGTAACTGGCGATGCTTTTAATGCCAATCATTGTGGCTTCCCAATACAAAATAGCTGGAGAACACCCCAGGGCCTGCGCCCGAAGTGCTGACAAAAAAAGGGGATAACCCCAAAAAAATTCGCTGAAAGCCGCCTCGCAAGGACCCTGTGACGACTTATCCTTTTCACACGATACAGTGAAGATGCGCTTTATGACTCACAGGTCACTCAATTTTGTGCGCTTTGTGCAAAACTTCCAAACAATTAAGCCCCAAAAACGACAACGGCCCGCCCTGTTTCCAGGGCGGGCCGCTTGACGCAGCGCCACTTACATCTTGCTGAAGAGACTCAACTGCGAGATTTTCACGAAAGCCAGCTGGGAGGCTTGCAGCATGGTTTGCTGCAAGGTCAGGTTGATTGCGGCTTGAGCCGTATCGATATTGCCCAGATCACTCATGGTGCTGGTGTTAGCCAGGCCGATGCTGGTGTTCTCGCTGGTCTGAATGTCCAGTGCGTTCTGCCGCGCACCAATCGATCCGCGTACGTTGTCGACCTGTGTACGGGTATTGCCAAAGTTGGCGATGGAAGCATCCAGTACATCCTTGAGCTTGACCATCGCCGCTGGATTACCGTCGGCCGGTTGCTCCAGGGCATGGCGCAGCTGGCTGAGGCTATCCAACGCATTCTGAGTCTTCTGTGTCGTTGCAGCGACTGCGAACTGGTCCCCATTTTGGGGCGTACCGCTGACATCAAAGGTCACCCCGGCAGCCGTGACCGTGGTGCCGCCGCCCGTGTCACCTGTGGCAATGGCTTTACTGTCAACCGTGTAGGGCTGGGCATACACCTCGTACGCAGTACCGGAGGTGAATTTGACCACCGCACCGCTGTTCGCCGGGAATGTGCTGGCATACGCCGCCTGATTGGACACCGAGGCATTGGTCAACTGCGCAGTGGACGGGTTGCTTGGGGTACGGGACACACTGAAGGTGTCCGGCTTGGCGGCCAGACTGAAAGAACGATCCTTGACCAGAGCATCCGCGTTCGGGCCCGGCGCGATATCCTTGAGGTCCAGGGTGATATCGAACTTCACGCCGCGCAGGTTCACGCTGGAACCGCCTTCCTTGGTGGAGTCGAAAGTACCGTTACCCGGAATTTGCGACGTGATGTCGTTACCGCTCTTGTCGGAGATCTTGTATTGGGTGCTGCTGGTAAAGGTCAACGTGTAAGGCTGGCCGTCGGCAAATTGCTTGGTGTAGTCAGTGCCCGATGTCACCAGGCCTGCCGACAACGCGACTTTATTGTCGTTCGGCACCGGCGCCGTCGCAGGCGGAACGATCGCAGGTGCTATCCAGGTAGACTGGGTGCGTCCCGAATTCGCCGCTCCCCCCATGATGCTCTTGCCGGTATCGCCCGCCTGGATCTTCAGCGTGTCCGACACCTGCAGGCTGAGCGGGGTCTCGTCGCCCTGGTAACTATAGGAACCATCGCTGTTGCGGCTATACGGTGGGGTCGCCGTCTTGGACCCGGAAAACAGATAGCTGCCCGCTGCGTCCTTGCTGTTGAGCAAGCCCAGCACCTGATCCTCTATCGCGCCGATTTCCCCGGCAATCGACTTGCGATCGGCATCGCTCAGCGAGCCGCCCGCACGCAACGCCAGCTCACTGGCTTTCTGCAGCGCGTCGGTGATCGAGCCCAGCACGCTTTCTTCGTTGGTCAGCGAGTTCTTCAAGCTGGTGATGTTGCCGTTGAACTGGCCCAACATGTCTTTCTGCTGCTGCAGCATCAGCAAACGCGCCGCAGCGACCGGGTCATCGGACGCGGTCTGCACGCGCACGCCGGTGGACGCCTGATCCTGAGCCTTCACCACACTGGAATAATTATCCGAATACTTGGCCGAGCTGGTTTCGAAATATTGAGCAGTGGAAATACGCATCGTCCCAGACTCCCTTAAAGACTATTGATCAGCGTGCTGAAGGTTTCTTGCGCAGCCTTGATGATCTGCGACGACGCGGTGTAGTACTGCTGGAACTTGATCATATCGCCCGCCTCTTCATCCAGGTTGACCTGGGACACCGAGTTGCGCGCATCCTGGTTGGCCTTGAGCAATGCGCCGGTGGCGGTGGTGTCGGTGATGGCGGAGGCGGCCTTGGCGCCGACGGTGGAGACCAGGCGGCTGTTGGCCGCCACCAGGCTCACGCCGCCGCCACTGCCATCGGACAAGCCGAGCGTCGGCTTGGTTTGCAGGTCGAGCAGCGCCTGGGCGTTGCGGTTATCGGACTTGCCCGAGGCGTTGAAGGAAAACGTGGTGCTGTCGCCGGCGGCGGGCAAACCGCCAACGGTGGTATCGAACTTGAAGCTCTTGGCCGGCACCAGCAGTGCGCCGTTGGCATCGCGCATCGGTACGTCGACGGTGATCTTGTTGCTTTGGCCGGGCACGATGGTGCCAGTGCCGATCGGATTGCCCTGGGCATTGCTGAGCGTGTAGCTCTGAGTGCCGTCAGCCGCAGGCTTGCCGAACACCATCTTTACCGGCATCGAATGTTCGATGCCGGTACGCAGTTGCGCCGTGTCGGCGCCACCGTGAATATCGATCGGCAGGGTCAGCGTCGGCGGAGTAAAGCTGCCGGTGCCTTGATTGGTCTTGCTGCCCTCGCCCAGCAACGGCCCGGCGAACGCGATTTTGTTGGCGTCGGTCAGCGCGGTGCCGATGTTTGCCGCGCCACTGGCGGTGGGGCTGACCTTGAAACTGTCCCCCGCCGCTATCGGCCCCTTGCCATCCAGGGCCAGCGTGAAACCGTCGATCACCGGAGGCGGCGCGGTGTTGGTGTCGAACGCGCCCATGGCCTTGCCGTCGGAACGCACGACGTTGTAGTTGTTGCCGCTGGTAAAGGTCACTTTGTAGTCGTAGGTCGACAGCTTGCTGGTGTCGCTGATGCTCACGTTCAAGTTGCCGGAGCCGCTGCTGTTGCCCATCGCGCCCTGACTGCGCTGGGCGATGGCGGCCGCGCTGTTGATGTCCTTGAACAGCGACGAACCGAAGTCGCCGTTCAGGTCCAGGCCCTGGCCCAACTGGCTGTTGACGGTATCGGCAGTCGCCAGGGCGATGCGCCCCAGGTCATTGATGGCCGGCATCAATGCGTCACTGCGATAGCGCAGCAGGCCGCCGATGCTGCCGCCGCTGAGCACGTTGCCCAGGTCGATCGCCGTGCCGCCGCCGGCATTGAGCGCGATGGTGTACTGGCTTGGATCGCTGCTGCCGGGTACCGCCGAAATCGTATTGGCCTGATCGCCCAGCACCAGGGATTGGCCGGTGCCGGTGCTGACGCTGAACACGCCATTCTTTTCACTGGTGGTCACGCCCACCAGTTCATTGAGCGAACGTACCGCTTCGTTGCGTGCATCGAGCAGGTTGGCCGGGGCGCTGCTGCTGGAGCCCTGGGCCTGGGTGATCTGCTTGTTCAGCGAAGCAATGGAGGAGGTCAACTGGTTGACCTGGCCGCTCAGCGTGCCCAACTGGCCGTTGATCGACTGTTTCTGCTCGTTCAACTGGCTGGAAATCGAATTGAAACGGTTGCTCAGGGTCTGGGCGCTGCTCAACAGCACTTGCCGGGCGGACACATCGCTGGGGGTGGCCGCCGACGTCTGCACAGCGGCGAAGAACGCACTGAGTACCGAGGACATGCCGGTGGTCTTGTCCGACAAGGTCTTATCGATGGCGCTGGCCTGGCCGGCATACGCCTTGGCGTCGTTGCTCAGCGCCGTGCTGTTCTGGTAGGCCGCATCGAGGAACTCGTTATACACCCGGCGCACATCCGACAGGGTGGTGCCGCTGCCGATGTACACACCGCCGTAGGGGTTATTGGCATTGGCATTCTGCGTGGTCTGCTGACGCGAATAACCCGAGGTATTGGCGTTGGCGATGTTATTACTCAAGACCGACAGCGATCCTTGAGCGGCATTGAGCCCTGACATCCCGATACTGAGCAAACTCATGGTTCAGACCTTATAAATGTGTGGTTGCGCCAGCGGCAGCGTAGTTCTGGTAACTGTTCATGTTTTTGGCGATCTGCGAAATCTTGCTGGCGTAGGCCGGATCGGTTGCATAACCGGCTTTTTGCAACTCGCGTACAAACTGTTCCGGGTTGTCGGCTGATTTCACAACTTCTTTATACCGATCATTGCTTTGCAGCAGCGTCACGAGGTCATGGAAGCTGTCCTGATAGGAGCTGTAGGAGCGGAACTGCGCCGTCTCCTTAACCATCGCGCCGTCGCGAAACTCGCTGGTGATCGCCCGGGCCTGGCCGCCCTGCCAGCTCTGGCCGGCCTTGATGCCGAACAGGTTGTGACTGCTGCTGCCGTCTTCGGCGCGCATCACCGATTTACCCCAACCGGTTTCCAGGGCGGCCTGGGCCACCAGGTACTTCGGATCGATACCGATACGCGCGGCGGCGGCCTTGGCCATCGGCAGCATGGTGGCGACGAATTCATCCTGCGAGCTGAAGGCCTTCTTCGCCGGTGCCAGCGGTGGCTGGGCAATGGCGCGGCCGTAGACCTGCATCTTCCCGCTTGGTACGGCAACGCTGCGCGCGCTGCTGTTGATCACGTTGTCATCGGCGGCACTGTTGCGCAGTGGCGCGACCTTGGCCTCGACCTGGGTACTCGGCACGATGCCCGCCAGCAGGCGGTCGGTCAGTTTGCTTGGCAAGGCGATACGGCGCTGGTTCATCAGTTCCATGTCGTTGCTGTGGGACGCAACGGCACCGGCCTTGGGCTCGGCGACGCGGTAAGCCCACAACGGACGCTGTCCATTGGAGCGCCCCAACGGCCCCTCAGCCTGGGTGCCGGCGGCAATTTCGGTCGGCACATCGACCTTCTTCACCGTCTCGGCCGTGGCGGGGCCCTGCAAGGTGGCCGCCTGGGCGTCCACCGGCTTGTTCTTCTGCATCTGGCGCATCAGCACGTCCGCCAGGCCAATACCTCCGCCTTCGCGGGACATCGACACCGCCAATTGCTGGTCATACATTTCCTGGTACTGCTTGGCCGCCGACGTGTTCAGCGGGTTGTCCTCGCCCACGGCGTCGGTGGCCGAACGCATGGATTTGAGCATTTCGTTCAAAAACAGCGACTCGAACTCCTGCGCGACCTTGCGCATGTTGCCTTCGCTGTTTTTGCCGTCGCCGACCTTGAGCTGGTTCAGCCGGTTCAGGTCGGAGTAAGCCCCCGAGTCCGCCGAACTGATAAGACCGCTCTTGCGCATATCCATGACCATGGCCTCAGATCACAATCAGGTCGGCTTGCAGGGCGCCGGCCTGTTTCAGGGCTTCGAGGATCGCCATCAAGTCGCCGGGGGCGGCGCCGACCTGGTTCACCGCGCGGACAATCTCATCCAGGGTGGTACCGGGGCCGAACTTGAACATTGGCTTGGCTTCCTGCTGTGCATTGACCCGCGAACGCGGGACCACGGCAGTCTGGCCGTTGGACAAGGGCCCAGGCTGGCTGACGATCGGGTCTTCGGTAATGGTCACGGTCAGGCTGCCGTGGGTCACCGCCGCCGGCGAGACCTTGACGTTCTGCCCGATCACGATGGTGCCGGTGCGCGAATTGATGATGACTTTGGCGATGGCCTGGCCCGGGTCGACCTCAAGGTTTTCCAGGATCGACAGGTAGTCGACGCGCTGGCTTGGGTCCAGCGGCGCGGTGACGCGGATCGAGCCGCCGTCGATGGCCTGGGCCACGCCAGGGCCAAGCATGTCGTTGATCTTGTCGACCACACGCTTGGCGGTGGTGAAGTCGGAACGGTTGAGGTTCAGGGTCAGGCTGTTGCCCTGATTGAAGCCGCTCGGCACGGTGCGTTCAACACTGGCACCACCGGGAATGCGACCGGCCGACGGCACGTTGACGGTGATCTTCGAACCGTCGCGGCCTTCGGCGTCGAACCCGCCCACCACCAGGTTGCCCTGGGCGATGGCGTATACGTTGCCGTCGATCCCTTTGAGCGGGGTCATCAGCAAGGTGCCGCCCCGCAGGCTTTTGGAGTTACCGATGGACGCAACCGTGATGTCCACCACCTGGCCCGGCTTGGCGAACGCCGGCAAATCGGCACTGATCGACACCGCCGCGACGTTTTTCAGCTGCACGTTGCCCGAACCCGCAGGCACCTTGATACCGAACTGCGACAGCATGTTGTTGAAGGTTTGCAGGGTGAACGGGGTCTGGGTGGTCTGGTCACCCGTGCCGCTGAGGCCGACCACCAACCCGTAGCCGATCAACTGGTTGGAGCGCACGCCGGAAATGCTGGCGATGTCTTTCAGGCGTTCGGCCTGGGCGACGGCGCTCAGGGACAGCAACACTACCGCCGCCATCAGTTGCTTGACGTTCAAAATGGCCACCTAGAAAGGGAACAACGGGCTAAGGAAGAAACGGTCGAACCAGCCCGGCTGGCTTGCATCGGCAAACGACCCCGTACCCGAGTAGGTAATGCGTGCATCGGCAATCCGCGTCGACGGCACGGTGTTGTCGGTGGCAATGTCATCGGCGCGGACCATGCCGGCAATGCGCACCAGTTCGTCGCCGGTGTTGAGGGTCATCCATTTTTCACCGCGTATGGCAATGATGCCGTTGGGCAGCACGTCGGCCACGGTCACGGTGATCGAACCGGTCAGGGTGTTGCCCTGGGCCGCCGCACTCTTGCCGTTGGTGGCACGGTCGCCGCTGTAACCGGCGTCGAGGCTCAGGTCGCCACTGCCCAACGGGTTATTGGTGTTGGGCACGCCGCCGAACAACGATGTCAGGCCCAGTTTGGCTTTGCTGGTCTTGCCGATCTGCGAGTTGGCATTCTTGCTGGCCTGGGTGCGCTCGTTCAGGGTGATGGTGATGATGTCCCCGACCCGGAACGCCTTGCGGTCGCTGTACAGGTTCTGCTCGAAACCGGCCTGGTAGATCGAGCCATTGTTGGCCGCCGCCGGCAACGGTGTGCGCGGCAACACCGGCGCGTAGTACGGGTCATTGGGTTTCGGCGACGGGGCGACACAGCCCGCAAGCACGGCGATCCCACTCAATGCCAGAACAGAAACAAAGCGATTCATGACCCTAACCTCACGGTGTTACAGGCGCTTTAAGGGCGCCCTATAGACTGATTACAAATTCTGCGTGACGAACGAAAGCATCTTGTCGGCGGTGGAGATCACCTTGGAGTTCATCTCGTAGGCACGCTGGGTGGTGATCATGTTGACCATCTCCTCAACCGTGCTGACGTTGGACGTTTCCAGGGTGCTCTGCAGCGTGGTGCCGAAACCGTTCAGGCCCGGCGTGCCGATTTGCGGCGCGCCGCTGGAGGCGGTTTCCAGGAACAGGTTGTTGCCCATGGCCTGCAGGCCGGCCGGGTTGATGAAGTCGGCGGTTTGCAGGTTGCCGATCACTTGCGACGCCGGGTTACCGGCCACGGTGATGGACACGGTGCCGTCGTTGCCGACGGTGAAGGTCTTGGCGTCCGCCGGAACCACAACGGCAGGCTGCAGGGCGAAACCGTTGGATGTCACGATCTGGCCGTTGGAGTCCAGGTGGAAGGTACCGTCACGGGTGTAGGACGTGGTCCCATCCGGTTGCAGGATCTGGAAGAAACCACGGCCGTTGATCGCCATGTCCAGCGGCTGGCCAGTCTGCTGCAGGTTACCGGCGCTGAAATTCTTCTGGGTGCCGACGATCTGCACACCGGTACCCAGTTGCAGGCCCGACGGCAGCTGGCTGTCCTGGGTCGACTGGGCGCCTGGCTGTTTCTTGATCTGATAGAGCAAGTCCTGGAACTCGGCACGGTCGCGTTTGAAGCCCGTGGTCGACACGTTGGCCAAGTTGTTGGAAATGGTGGTCAGGTTGGTGTCCTGGGCGGACAGACCTGTTTTGGCAACCCATAGAGCCGGAAGCATGCTGTTCTCCTCTGTGCGCCTGTTTGTTGGCGCGGTGCTGCGTTGTTTGTTTAAAAGCCGACCAGGGCGATTAGTTCATCTGCATGACGCGTGTCATGGCCTGGTCGCCTTCTTTAGCGCTGTTCATCATCTTGATGTGCAGCTCGAACTGCTTGGAGAGCGCCAGCACCGCGGTCATTTCCTCAACGGCATTGACGTTGCTCGCCTGGAGGAAGCCCGAGGTCAGCTTGACGTTCGCATCAGCCTGGGCCGGCCTGCCATCCATGGTGTGGATGGTGCCGTCCAGGCCTTTGGTCATGTTCTTGAGGTCGGGCTGGACCATCTTGATGCGGTCCACCTCCGCCATTACCCGTGGGCCTTCGCCCATGGAGCGGATGCTGATGGTGCCGTCCGAACCCACTTCGATTTTCTGCTGGGGCGGCACGGCAATCGGGCCGCCGTTGCCCATGATCGGCATGCCGTTGCCGGCGCGCAGCACGCCCAGCGCGTCCACGTTCATGCTGGCGCTGCGCACGTAGGCTTCGCCGCCATCGGGCGTTTGCACGGCCATCCAGCCGTCGCCGTTGACGGCCACATCCAGGTCACGCCCGGTTTCGATCATCGCGCCGGGGGTGAAGTCCGTGGCCGGCCGCTCGGTCAGGGCAAAGGCCCGCGCCGGAAAGCTGTCACCGAACACCGGCATCGACCGCGCCTGCTCCAGGTCGCGCTGGAAACCATTGGTGGAAATGTTCGCCAGATTGTTGGCATGGGCCTTCTGCGCCAGAGCATTCTGGCTGGCGCCGGTCATTGCCACATAAAGGTACTTGTCCACGCTCTATCCTCTTTCTGACGGACGCTTGCCGCCCACCGATGTACTGAGGAGACTTAAGCAATTTGCGAACCAACTTTTGAAAACAGGTCGGAGCCCAGCAACGGCGGGGGTTTGCGCGAAGGTGTCTGAAAATAGCGAGGGAGGGATAGTCGAAAAAACGGCGGACTACTGCCGCTTTCGGCAACGGCGCAGATTAAATGTGGGAGGGGGCTTGCCCCCGATAGCGGTGTGTCAGCCAATAGCAATCTGACTGACAAACTGCCATCGGGGGCAAGTCGAATCGTCGCACCGCCCCTCCCACATTGGTTATTTATCGGTCTTGAGGATTTCATAGTCGCGCAGTTTGTTGGCGACTGTGGTGTGGGAAACCCCCAGGCGCTTGCCCAGTTGCCGGCTGCTCGGATGCTCGGCGTACAGCGCTTCGAGCACGGCCTTTTCAAACCGCCCGACGATGTCTTCCAACCCGCCCTCCAGCGAAAAATCGCCAAGCGGCTGGCGCACGCCGTAATCGGGCAGGCGAATATGCTCAACCTTGACCGTCCCGCCTTCACACAACGAAACGGCCTGGAACAGCACATTTTCCAACTGGCGCACATTCCCCGGCCAGTGGTAGTGGCTGAGCTTGTCCATCGCGGCAGGCGCCAATTTGGGCAGCGGGCAACCGATCTGCCGGCTGGCCTGGTCGAGAAAATGCTCGACCAATGGCGCCAGCCCATCAAGGCATTCGCGCAGCGGCGGGATATGCAGCGAAAGCACGTTCAAGCGGTGATAGAGGTCCTGGCGGAATTCGCCACGTGCGCACAGTTCGGACAAATCGACCTGGGTCGCACAGATCACCCGAACGTCGAGGTACACCTCTTCATCACTGCCCACGCGACGAAAGCATCCGTCCTGCAAAAAGCGCAGCAGCTTCACCTGCAGGCGTGCGCTCATTTCTCCCACGCCGTCGAGAAACAACGTACCGCCCGCCGTCAATTCCAACAGCCCAAGCTTGCCTTCGGCGCGCGCACCTTCGAACGCGCCGGGGCCGTAGCCGAACAGCTCGGTCTCGGCCATCGACTCCGGCAATCCCGCGCAGTTGAGCGCCATCAAGGGCGACTGGCCACGCGGACTCGCCAGGTGACAGGCCCGCGCCAGCAATTCCTTGCCGGTACCGGTTTCGCCTTCTATTAATAGAGGCGCATCCAACGGCGCCATGCGCCGCGCCTCACGCACCACCGCCGCCATGACTTTGGAGCTTTGAAAAATGCTGTCGAAGCCGCGCAGTTCCTGCTTGCGTACATTGTAGATACGCTCGCCTACGCGGTCGGCGCGGTGCAGGGTCAATACCGCGCCGGCCATGGCTTCGCTGTCGTCGTGTTCAGAGGATTGCAGCGGCGCGATATCGGCCAGGAACACATCGCCCTTGACCTTGACCCGCAGGCCATTGATGCGCGATTTGCTCGCGCGCACCAGCTCCGGCAAGTCGAAGTCTTCGGCGTAGCGCGACAGCGGAATGCCCGGCACTTCGTCCACACGAACCCCCAGCAACTGCGCCGCCGCACGGTTCGCGGCGACGATCGAGCCGCCCATGTCGATGGACAGCACCGGAAACTCGAGGGCCCCCAGCAGCGCATTGAGCTCCATATGCCGACGCTCGCTGGGCATCAGCCCTACCCTTTTAACGCCGAACACCCCGGCTATCGCCTCGAACTGCGGGCGCAACGCCTGGAACTGCATGTTCACCAGGTTCGGGCAGAACAGGTAGATGGCGTTGCCATGCTCGCCGCCGACCTCGCCCTTGGCCACGTTGACGCCGTACTCCACCAGCAGGTTGAGGATGTCCCGCAGGATGCCGATGCGGTTCTGGCAATGCACTTTGATACGCATGAAAAGGCCCGAAAGTGAGTAAGGCGCCGCGCCTTTTTGTCGCTGGGCGCATAAAGTCGTCAAGATTATGTGACAGTACGCGGGGTTTTCCCAGCCCATGGCTGCGGCGAGCCCCGGATACGTAACGAATAGTTTACGAAATGCGGTAACTTTTCCTACGCAAAGGCTTTTGAACCCGGTGGAAACCCGTCGCGCCCGGGTTATCAATAGAGACACAGCAGGACATAACAAGAACGAATGCCTAGCAGGAGAGCCGTATGAAGCAGACGCACTACGTGGCCCGCGAGCCCGATGCGCAAGGTTTTATCCACTACCCGCCGGAAGAACACGCGGTGTGGAATACCCTGATCACGCGCCAGCTGAAAGTGATTGAGGGCCGTGCCTGCCAGGAATACCTGGACGGCATCGACAAACTCGGCCTGCCCCTGGATCGCATCCCGCAACTGGGCGAAATAAACAAAGTGTTGGCCGACACTACCGGCTGGCAAGTCGCCCGCGTGCCGGCGCTGATCCCCTTCCAGACCTTCTTCGAATTGCTCGCCAGCAAGCAGTTTCCGGTGGCGACCTTTATTCGTACCCGCGAAGAACTGGACTACCTGCAAGAGCCGGATATTTTCCACGAGATCTTCGGCCACTGCCCGCTGCTGACCAACCCATGGTTCGCCGAATTCACCCACACCTACGGCAAGCTCGGCCTGGCAGCCACCAAGGAGCAACGGGTGTACCTGGCTCGCCTGTACTGGATGACCATCGAGTTCGGCCTGGTGAACACACCCGACGGCCTGCGCATCTACGGTGGCGGCATTCTGTCTTCGCCCAAGGAAAGTGTGTATTGCCTGTCGGATGAGCCTGAACGCCAGGCGTTCGATCCGCTGGAAGCGATGCGCACGCCCTATCGCATCGACATTCTGCAACCGCTGTACTTCGTATTGCCCGAGCTCAAGCGCCTGTTCGACGTGGCGCAGGAAGACATCATGGGCATGGTCGAGCGTGGTATGCAGTTGGGCCTGCACGCACCGAAATTTCCGCCAAAGCCCAAGGCTGCTTGAGCCGTGCCTTTTTAGGCCAAGTGAGTCTGTTCCCCGGCCACGCGTTGCTTTAGGGTAGCGCCACTGACCTTCAATCATTCGAATTCAGGACACCTTCATGACCACCTTGAACCAAGCCCATTGCGAAGCCTGCCGCGCCGACGCCCCGCAAGTCAGCGATGAAGAACTGCCGGTGCTGATCAAACAGATCCCCGACTGGAACATCGAAGTGCGCGACGGCGTGATGCAATTGGAAAAGGTTTTCCTGTTCAAGAACTTCAAGTTCGCCCTGGCCTTCACCAACGCCGTAGGTGACATCGCCGAAGCCGAAGGCCATCACCCGGGCCTGCTCACCGAATGGGGCAAGGTCACCGTGACCTGGTGGAGCCACTCCATCAAGGGCCTGCACCGCAACGACTTCATCATGGCCGCACGTACCGATGAAGTGGCCAAGAGCGCCGAGGGCCGCAAGTAATGCACTTCGATGCGATTGGCCGCGTGCCCGGCGACCCGATTCTCGGGCTGATGGACCTGTTCGCCCAGGACACCAACCCGGACAAATTCGACCTTGGCGTGGGCGTCTACAAGGACGACCAGGGCCTGACACCGATCCCGGACTCGGTAAAACGTGCCGAGCAGCGCCTGGTCGATACCCAGGCCACCAAGACTTACATTGGTGGGCACGGCAATGCCGCCTTCGGCGCACTGATCAGCGAACTGGTGCTGGGCGCCGATTCGGCGTTGATCGCCGAACGCCGTGCCGGCGCCACCCAGACGCCAGGGGGCACCGGCGCCCTGCGCCTGAGCGCCGACTTTATCGCCCAGAGCCTGCCTGGCCGTGGCGTGTGGCTGAGCAATCCGACCTGGCCGATCCACGAATCCATTTTCGCCAAGGCCGGGCTCAAGGTCAGCCATTACCCGTACGTGGGCAGCGACAATCGCCTGGACGTGGCGGCGATGCTGGCCACCCTGAGCAGTGTGCCCAAGGGCGATGTGGTGCTGCTGCACGCCTGCTGCCACAACCCGACCGGGTTCGACCTGTCCCGGGATGACTGGCGCCAGGTGCTGCAGATTGTGCGCGAGCGCCAATTGCTGCCGCTGATCGACTTTGCCTACCAGGGCTTTGGCGACGGACTGGAGCAGGACGCCTGGGCGGTGCGCCTGTTTGCCGCCGAACTGCCGGAAGTATTGATCACCAGTTCGTGCTCGAAGAACTTCGGTTTGTATTGCGACCGCGTGGGTGCATTGATCGTGTGTGCGGCGGATGCCGAGAAGCTCACGGACGTGCGCAGCCAGCTCGCCAATACGGCGCGCAACCTGTGGTCGACGCCGCCGGATCATGGTGCAGCTGTGGTGGCGACCATCCTTGGCGACGCCGAGCTCAAGCAGCAGTGGAGCGACGAAGTCGAAGCCATGCGTTCACGCATTGCGCAACTGCGCGCCGGGCTGGTGGAAGCGCTGGCGCCCCACGGCCTGGCCGAGCGGTTTGCCCATATCGGCACCCAGCGCGGGATGTTCTCCTACACCGGCTTGAGTGCCGAGCAGGTCAGGCAACTGCGGGAGAAGCACAGTGTGTACATGGTCAGTTCGGGCCGGGCCAATGTGGCCGGGGTTGATGCCACACGGCTAACGCTACTGGCCCTAGCCATCGCCGACGTCTCCAGCTGACGAAACCGAGGCCAAATGTGGGAGGGCCTTGCCCTAACATGTGTAGGAGCGAGCTTGCTCGCGAAAAACTCACAGGCAACGCGTTCATTCAGGAAGCACGCGTTATCGTTGACGCTTTTCGCGAGCAAGCTCGCTCCTACAGGCGTCAGGGCTTGCCCCCTCCCACATTTGACCCGGTCAAGACTTCAGGTTGTGACCATCTCAGCCTTAAGCAGCGCCTCTTTGGCCTGCGCATCCGCCAACCGATACAACTCGATATGCCCATCCCAGTGCTCGATCAACGCCGTGCACGATTCCACCCAATCCCCGCAGTTCAGGTAATCCACCTCGCCCACCTTGCGGATCTCGGCATGATGGATATGCCCGCACACCACCCCATGCAGCTCACGCTTGGTTACCTCGTGGGCGATGGCCTCTTCGAAATCGCTGATAAAACTCACGGCGGTTTTCACCTTGTGCTTCAAGTACGCCGACAGCGACCAATAACCGTAGCCATAGCGCGCCCGCCAATGATTGAGCCAGCGGTTCAGGGTCAGGGTGAATTCGTAGGCCGAGTCCCCCAGGAAGGCGAGCCAGCGGTGGTAACGGGTGATCACGTCGAACTGATCGCCGTGAATCACCAGCAGATGACGACCGTCCGCCGTGACATGCACCGCCTCGTCCACCAGTTGGATATTGCCCAGGATCAGCTTGGAATAGCGCCTGAGAAATTCGTCATGGTTACCGGTGACATAGATCACCTCGGTGCCGCGCTTGGCCATGGTCAGCAGGCGACGGATCACATTGGTGTGAGCCTGGGGCCAATACATGCCGCCACGCATTTTCCAACCATCGATAATGTCGCCCACCAGGTACACCTTGTCGGCGTGATAACCCTTGAGAAACTGCGATAGATGCTCGGCCTGGCAGTCCCGAGTGCCCAGATGCACGTCGGAAATCCACAGGGTTCGCACCCGTTGCTTGCGGCTGGGTTTGGCGAATTCGGCACGGGTCATGGGGGTCCCTCGACGCTGTTTTCGCGAGCTTGCGCCCTGGTGGTTAATAGCCCATGACAACTGCGCGTCAGTCTGATGACAACGCTTGGCCGCCCCTAAGCGATGTAGACTGGGGACTTGCCGCCCAGGAGAGCGCAATGAGCCCCAGTCTTACGCTTCGCCAGTACACCGATGCCCCCATCGCCCACAGCCATGACCATGCACAATTGGTGTTTGGCCTGTCCGGGCGCCTGGATTTCGAAGTGGATGGCTGCGCTGATCAGGTGCAGGAAAGCAGCGTGATGATCCTGCCGTTTGCCGCTCACCACGCCTGCGGCAGCCGCGACGGTAGCCGCTGCCTGGTGCTGGATGTGCCAACCGAGCATTGGCTGCTGCAGACACTGGGTGACCACGCCGATGCCAGTCGCCGCCTGCTCGACCGGCCGGCCCGGCTGGCGCTGGATTCGCGCCAGCACCAGTTGGTGCAATGGCTGGCCGGCAGCCCGATACAGGATCCATTGATCGCCCGGCAAGGCGCGCTGCTGCTGCTCGCCAGCCTCAATCATCCGCAGGCGATGCCACCGCCGGGGCGGCGCCTGCCTTATGCCGCGTTCAACGCGCATATCGAACGCCACGCCGCTCACCCCCTGCATGTCGCGGACCTGGCACGGATTGCCTGCCTGTCGGTGGCGCGCCTGCACGCGCGCTTCATGCTCGAATGCGGGCAGACCCCCATGGATTACGTGCGCCACCAGCGCCTGCAAATGGCATTGACGCTGCTGCGCGAGACGCCGCTGCCCGTGGGTGAGATCGCCGCACGCGTGGGCTACCGCTCGCAAAGTGCCTTCGCTGCCGCCATGTTGCGCGAGTTTGGCGCCTCGCCGGGCACAATGCGGCGAACGTCATAGGAAGAGTTTCGCGCTAAAAATCGCGAGCCGCACGACAGACATCCCTTTCACCCAACCTCTAGACTGGTGGTCACTTTCGTTGGCAGGCATCGTAATGACTCCCCGCTCAGCCCTCGGCGCCCTGCATATCGGCGCATTGATGTTCGGCCTTACCGGCGTGTTCGGCAAACTGGCGGCCGCCTCACCGTCCATCATCGTATTCGGGCGTGCCGCGTTTGCGGTGATTGCCCTGGCGGTGTTCGCGCGCTTTGCCAGCAATGCGCCGTGGAAACACCTGCAGATGCGCGACTGGCGCCGCCTGCTGGTCAGCGGCGTGCTGCTTGCCGCGCACTGGGTGACCTTCTTCATCGCCGTCAAGGTCGCCGGGGTGGCCGTGGCAACCCTGGGGTTCGCCGCCTTCCCGGCCTTTACGGTGATCCTTGAAGGGCTGATCTTCCGCGAGCGGATTCGCGCCAATGAAATGGTGCTGGTAGCGCTGGTCAGCATCGGCCTGGTGCTGGTGACCCCGGACTTCAACCTGGCCAGCGACGCCACGGGCGGCTTGCTCTGGGGCATCGCATCGGGGCTGCTGTTCGCCTTGTTGTCATTGAACAACCGCGCCAGCTCCGGACGCATTCCGGCGGTACAGGCCGCGCTGTGCCAGAACGTGGTGGTCGCGGTCTGCCTGTTGCCCGTGGCGGCGCCGGGGCTGGCGGATGTGCGCGCACTGGACTGGCTGTGGATCGGCCTGCTCGGGGTGTTCTGTACCGGCCTGGCCCACAGCCTGTTCGTCGCCAGCCTGGCCGTGATCAAGGCGCGCACCGCCTCGGTGGTGTTTGCCATGGAACCGGTCTACGGCATCACCGTGGCCTGGCTGCTGTTTGCCGAAACGCCTACCCTGCGCATGCTACTGGGTGGCGCGTTGATCATCGTCGCCATCGTGCTGTCCGGCCTGATGGGCAGCGCGAGCCAGGCCAAACAGCCGGTGGCGACCTGACGTCACTGCGTGCGGTCGTTATGCCCCAGGTCGCGCTGCGGGTCGATCTGATCGCGCACACGCTGCTTGAGCACCTTGGCTTCCGGAAAACCGCCATCGGCCTTGCGCTCCCAGATCTGTACAGCGTTGCAGGTGATACGAAACGCGCCGCCGGTTGACGGCTCCAGCGACACCCTGCCCAGGTCCTCGGCAAACGTACTCAACAATTCCTGGGCCAGCCACGCGGCACGCAACAGCCACTGGCACTGGGTGCAATAGGTGATCACGATCTCGGGTTTGCTGGCGGACATAACGTGAAAGGCTCCTGGGTGACAGCGTCAGTGGATCGAGTGGCTATAATACCGGCCTTTATCGCCCAGCCTCGAGATTCATGATGCGCCGCTTGTTGTCCTGCCTGTTCCTGTGCCTGCTTCCCCTTCTCGCCGACGCCGTTGAAAGCCCGCGCCCGAAAATCGGCCTGGTGCTGTCCGGCGGCGCCGCCCGTGGCCTGGCGCATATCGGCGTGCTCAAGGCGCTGGAAGAACAAGGTATCCAGGTCGACGCGATTGCCGGCACCAGCATGGGCGCGGTGATTGGCGGGCTGTACGCCTCGGGCTACAAGATCGACGAGCTGGAAAAACTCGCCCTCAGTATCGACTGGCAACAGGCCCTGTCCGACGCACCGCCCCGGGAAGACGTGCCGTTCAGGCGCAAGCAGGATGACCGCGATTTCCTGGTCAAGCAGAAACTCAGCTTCCGCGACGACGGCAGCCTCGGCCTGCCGCTGGGGGTGATCCAGGGCCAGAACCTGGCGCTGCTGCTGGAAAGCATGTTCGCCCACAGCAGCAACACGCGTAACTTCGACAAACTGCCGATTCCGTTCCGCGCCGTGGCCACCGACATCACCACCGGCGAAAAAGTCGTGTTCAGCAAGGGCCACCTGCCCCAGGTGATACGCGCCAGCATGTCGATCCCCGCGGTGTTCGCGCCGGTGGAGCTGGATGGGCGGCTGCTGGTCGACGGCGGCATGACCGACAACATTCCCCTGGACGTGGCACGGGACATGGGCGTGGACATCGCCATCGTGGTGGACATCGGCACACCGCTGCGCTCACGCAAGCAATTGGCGACCGTGGTCGATGTGCTCAATCAGTCCATCACCCTGATGACCCGGCGCAATTCCGAGGAACAACTCAAGGCCTTGCACCCCAGGGACGTCTTGATCCAACCGCCCCTGGCCGCCTACGGCGTGACGGACTTCGGACGCGCCAGGGACATGATCGATGCCGGCTACCGCGCCACCCGCGCCCTCGACCTGCGCCTGGCACACCTGCGCCCCGCTGAGCCGGTCGATGCGCAACTGACCGCCGCCCGCACCCCGGGCGAACGCACGCCGATCATCACCGCGATCGACGTGGAAAACGACTCCAAGGTCAGCGACGACGTGATCCGCTACTACATCCGCCAGACGTTGGGCGAACCGCTCAACCTGGGCCGCCTGCAATCGGACATGGGCACGCTGTACGGCCTGGACTACTTCGAGCAGGTGCAATACCGCGTGGTGAAAAAGGGCAAGGACAATACCCTGGTCATCAGCGCGCGCGGCAAACGCAGCGGCACCGACTACCTGCGCCTGGGGCTGAACCTGTCGGATGACATGCGCGGCGACAGCGCCTTCAACCTTGGCGCCAGCTACCGAGTAAACGGGATCAACCGCCTCGGCGCCGAATGGCTCACGCGGGTGCAGATCGGTGACCGCCAGGAGCTGTACAGCGAGTTCTATCAACCGATGGACACCGGCTCGCGCTACTTTGTCGCGCCCTATATCAGGGCTCAGGCGCAGAACGTCGAACTGACCCTGGACAACGACCCGATTTCTGAATACCGGCTGGAGCGCTACGGTTTCGGCCTGAACGTCGGGCGGCAGATCGGCAACAGCGGCGAAATCCGCTTCGGCGTGGGAGAAGCCTGGGGCAAGGCGGACGTGCGCATCGGCGATCGCGACCTGCCGAGCGTGAGCTTCAGCGAGGGCTTCTATGAGTTGAAATACTCGTTCGATTCTTTCGATAACGTGTACTTCCCGCACACCGGCGAAGACATCGGCCTGGCCTTCCGTGAGTTCACGCCCGGGCTGGGTTCGGACCAGCGCTATCGCCAATGGGAGTTCAAGCTGGACAAAGCCATGAGCCACGGCCCCGACACGCTGATCCTCGGTGGCCGCTACGGACGCACCCTGGATGATTCGGACGTGGTGGTTTCCAGCTTCCTGCTGGGCGGCGCGCGACAATTGTCAGGCTTTCGCGAGGATGCGATCTCGGCCCAGAACATCAGCCTGATGCGCGCGGTGTACTACCGCCGCCTGACGCCACGCTCGTACCTGCCGCTGGATTTTCCGCTGTACCTCGGGGCCTCGGTGGAACGGGGCCGGGCGTGGAACAACGACAATGCGTTCGACAGCGGCTACATCAACGCGGCAAGCATATTCCTCGGCTTTGATACGCCGCTGGGGCCGTTGAATTTCAGCTATGGGTTCAATGATGACAACCAGAAGGCGGTGTACCTGAACCTCGGCCAGACCTTCTAGAACGCTGCGCAAATCAAATGTGGGAGGGGGCTTGCCCCCGATGGCGGTGTATCAGTCAAAAATGCTCCAACTGCCCCCCCTCACACATTCTTGATCTTCACTGGAATCAGGACTTTTCCAGATTCGCCAGGATGTGCCCATGGACGCGCATGCATACGCGCAGATCCTCTTCGTCCACCCCCACGAACAGTTCATGGCGCAACGCCGTGGCGATGGTCTCGATCTGGTCGATCAGCGGGCGCGCCGTGTCACACAGCAGGATACGTTTGGCGCGGCGGTCTTCCACGACGGCCTGGCGTTGCACCAGGCCCTGACCTTCCAGGCTGTCGAGCAAACGCGCCAGGGTTGGCCCTTCCACGCCGACACTTTGTGCCAGTTCACGCTGGGTGGGTGCTTCGGTAAAACGCGCCAGGTGCAGCAGCACCAGCCATCGCGCCTGGGACAAGCCCAGCCCCGCCAAGCGGCGGTCCAGCTCGGCGCGCCAACCTCGGGACATTTGCGCCAACTGCATGCCAAAACGGTGTTGATCGGTTAACGGCATAAAAAACTCATGATTTAGACTGAAAATAAAGTGTGGCTAATTATTAGTCAGCTAAGCATGAGCCATGCCAGGAGGCAAGGCCCGGTATGTACTGATTCGTTACATTGTCGTAATCGCCACACTAAATTTCGAATTCCGACTGCAAAGCGGCACGTACGCAGTACAAAACACCCTCGGGAACCCGTCCGGCAAACAGCGGCGCGATCTCCGCGACAGGTGGCAATTCGCCCTCCCCGTCGAGAAAGGCATCCTGGATTTCGCCAAGCAAATCCTCCGGCAAATCAAGGGCCTGCTCCAGGGACAATTGCTGCTTGCCGATGGCTTCGGCCAGCAACGTATACACATTCTTTTCCGAGCATTGCAGTTGGCCGGCGATCTGGATCGGGGTCATACCGGCGCGGGCCAGGCTGATCAGTTCGTGGCGGATATCGGCGATTTCCTTCGGTGCTTCGGCCTGGCCGCCGAGCACCTCGAGGAAGGCCTGGCCATAACGCTCCAGCTTGCGTGCGCCCACGCCGCTGACCCTGGCCATTTCGGCCATGCTGGTGGGCTGCTCGCGCAGCATCTCGAGCAAGGTCGAGTCGGGGAAGATGACGTAGGGCGGCACGCTGTGCTCCTGCGCCAGCTTGCGCCGCAGGGTCCGCAAGGCTTCCCACTGTTCGCGCTCCTCGCCACGCACCAGCTGGCTGGCCTGGCTGGTGCTGCTCTTGGCGGTGGTCTGCGGCTTGAGGTCGCGGCGCAGTTCCAGGCTGACTTCGCCCTTGAGCAAGGGCCGGCAGCTGTCGTTAAGGCGCAGGCCACCGTAGCCCTCGATATCGATGTCGACCAGCCCGCGCGCGACCATCTGGCGGAACAGCGAACGCCATTCGCCTTCGGCGCGGGCCTTGCCGACGCCGTAGACCGAGAGTTTCTCATGGCCGAAGCTGCGGACCTTTTCGTTGTCCTTGCCCAGCAATACATCCACCAGGTGACCGACGCCATAGCGCTGGCCGGTGCGGTAGATCGTCGACAACGCCTGGCGCGCCGGCTCGGTAGCGTCCCAGGTCTGCACGCCATCGATGCAGTTATCGCAGTGGCCGCACGGTTGCGGCATGTCTTCATCGAAATACGCCAGCAGCGTCTGGCGGCGGCAGCGGGTCTCTTCACACAGCGAGAGCATCGCGTCGAGCTTGTGCTGCTCCAGGCGCTTGTGGCGCTCATCGCCTTCGGAGTTCTGCAGCATCTGCTTGAGCATCACCACGTCCTGCAGGCCGTAGACCATCCAGGCATCCGCCGGCAGGCCGTCACGGCCGGCGCGGCCGGTTTCCTGGTAATAGGCCTCAAGAGACTTGGGCAGGTCCATGTGCGCCACGAAACGCACGTTGGATTTGTCGATACCCATGCCGAAGGCGATGGTCGCCACCATGATCAGGCCTTCCTCGTTGAGGAAGCGCTTCTGGTGCGCCGAGCGTGTTTCGTTGGGCAAGCCGGCGTGATAGGGCAACGCCGGGTAACCCTGTTCACAGAGGAACGCGGCGACTTCATCGACCTTCTTGCGTGACAGGCAATAAACGATGCCCGCATCGCTGCGCCGCTCGGAGAGAAACGCGAGCAACTGCTTGCGCGGCTGCTCCTTGGGCACGATGCGGTAGAAAATATTCGGGCGGTCAAAGCTCGACAGGAAGCGCTCGGCGTTCTGCAAATGCAGGCGCTCGACGATTTCTTCGCGGGTACGCTTGTCGGCGGTGGCGGTCAGGGCGATACGCGGCACATCGGGGAACAGCTCCGCCAGTTGACCGAGCTGCAGGTATTCGCGGCGGAAATCGTGGCCCCATTGCGACACACAGTGGGCTTCGTCGATGGCGAACAGGGCGATTTCCAGGCTTTGCAGGAACGCCAGCATGCGCGGCTGCACCAGCCGCTCCGGCGCCAGGTAGAGCATCTTCACTTCGCCGCGCTTGATCCGCGCGGCCAGGTCGCGCTGCTGCTCGGCGCTGAGGGTGGAGTTCAAGGCAGCGGCGGCGACACCCAGTTCTTCCAGGGTGGCGACCTGATCATCCATCAATGCGATCAGCGGCGACACCACCACGGCCAGGCCATTGCGCAACAGCGCCGGCACCTGGAAGCACAACGACTTGCCGCCGCCGGTAGGCATCAGGACCAGGGCATCGCCGCCACTGGCCACGCGCTCAATGATCGCACCCTGGCGGCCACGAAAACTGTCGTAGCCGAAGATGTCCTTGAGGACGCGTTGAGCCTGCTCGAGCATGTAAAACTCCAAAATGGTGCGCAAATCCCTCTGTACAGGCTGGCCGAAAAAACCCGCTTTCATGGAAAATAATCCGTAAGCGAAGTTTTCCCGGATTGCCGCATGGCCTGCAGGGGCATCACAAAACGCGGCAGTATACCCGAGCGTTCGCCGGCAAAGGGCGTGACTGACGAATAGACCACCGCTGTTTAAAACCAGGCAAATATGCCGTGCGGCTGGCCTGGGCGCTCAAGAACGCCTAGAATTCAGCATCGTTTATTCCCAAGGTAACTCTTCAATGTCCTTCGCTGAGCAACTAACCCGCCTGCAAGCCTTCCTCGACGCCGATGAGCTGCATGACGAGGCGCTGGACTACGTGGCCGCCCACGGCTACCTGACCGCGCTGTCGATCTGCTCCGAAGTCGTCCCCGACCGTGAGTGGATCGACGCGCTGTTCGCCGAAGAACCCCATTACGCCGACGACGCCCAGCGCGAAGAAATCGAAGCCACCCTGCTGGCGCTCAAGGCCCACATCAGTCGCCAGCTGGCTTCCGATGAAGAGTTCGAGCTGCCGTGCGAACTGGACCTGGGCGACGATCCGGACGACTCCGACCTGCGCGGCTGGTGCATCGGCTTCATGGAAGGCGTGTTCCTGCGCGAAGCCGCCTGGTTCGAAACCGCCGAGGAAGAAGTCAGCGAAATGCTCCTGCCGATCATGGTCGGTTCGGGGCTTTTTGAAGAAGAAGCCGAGTTTTCCGATATCGCCGCCGACGCCAACCTGATGGACGACATGATCGTGCAGATCCCGGAAGCCCTCACCGCGCTGTACCTGCTGTGCAACGCGCCTGACGAAAAACCGGCGATCCTCAAACCACGTCACCACTGAGTCGCTAGCCCGTGGACCCCATGGGCAAGCGCTCGCCGCTCCTGCGTTACGCGCTGCTGGCTATCGGCTGGCTGAGCGTAGCGCTCGGGGTGATCGGCATTTTCCTACCGGTATTGCCGACGACCCCCTTTCTCCTGCTGGCTGCCGCCTGCTTCGCTCGAAGCTCCCCGCGCTTCTACCACTGGCTGGTGGAACACCCGCGCCTGGGGCCCTGGATCCGTGATTACCTGGACGGCAATGGCATCCCGCTCAAGGGCAAGGTCTACGCCATCGGCTTGATGTGGCTGAGTATCACCGTGTCCTGCTACCTGGTGCCGTTGCCGTGGGCACGCGGGTTCATGCTGACCAGCGCGGTGCTGGTGACAATTTATATCCTGCGCCAGAAAACCCTGCCCCCTCGCTGAGCCGCGACATCACGTCGCGCTCAGACCTTGGTCGACACTGACTAACCCCAAGCATCATGCGAGACTGTCCGACCGGGCCCGCACCGCCCGGGTGTCCCTATGCTCGGAGTTACCATGACGCTGTCCAGCGGGCTGATCGCCGCCGTTGCCCTGGCCTATATGGCCATTATGTTTGCCATCGCCTTTTACGGTGACCGCCGCCATGCGCCGCTGCCGCCGCGTGTGCGTGCGTGGGTGTATAGCTTGTCGCTGGCGGTGTATTGCACCAGTTGGACGTTCTTCGGCGCGGTGGGCCAGGCGGCCGAACAGCTGTGGGCATTCTTGCCGATCTACCTGGGCCCGGTGCTGTTGCTGGTGCTCGCGCCCTGGGTGCTGCAGAAGATGATTCTGATCAGCAAGCAGGAAAACATCACCTCCATCGCCGACTTTATCGCCGCACGCTACGGCAAATCCCAGTCCCTGGCGGTGGTGGTCGCGTTGATCTGCCTGGTCGGCGTATTGCCTTATATCGCCCTGCAGCTCAAAGGCATCGTGCTCGGCGTGAACCTGTTGATTGGCTCCGGGCCCGACACCACGGGCACGCGGGCCCAGGACACCGCCTTGGTGGTGTCGCTGGTGCTGGCGCTGTTCACCATCGTATTCGGTACCCGCAACCTCGACGCCACCGAACACCACCGGGGCATGGTCCTGGCGATTGCCTTTGAATCGCTGGTCAAGCTGTTCGCGTTTCTGGCGGTCGGCGCGTTTGTAACCTACGGGCTGTACGACGGTTTCGGCGATCTGTTCAGCCAGGCGATGCTCGCACCACGCCTGGAGGAATACTGGAAGGAGACCATCAACTGGCCGTCGATGGTGGTGCAGACCGGCGTCGCGATGATGGCGATCATCTGCCTGCCTCGGCAATTTCATGTGACGGTGGTGGAGAATATCGACCCGCAGGACTTGCGCCTGGCCAAGTGGGTGTTCCCGGCTTATTTGATCCTTGCCGCGCTGTTCGTGATCCCCATTGCCCTCGGTGGCAAGATGCTGTTGCCAGGCTCGGTGCTGCCCGATTCCTACGTGATCAGCCTGCCGATGGCCGAAGCCCACCCGGCCCTCGCCGTACTGGCCTTTATCGGCGGCGCCTCGGCGGCCACCGGCATGGTGATCGTGGCCAGCATTGCGCTGTCGACCATGGTCTCCAACGACATGCTGCTGCCCTGGCTGTTGCGCCGCTCCAGCGCCGAACGGCCGTTCGAAGTGTTCCGCCACTGGATGCTGTCGGTGCGCCGGGTCAGCATCGTGATCATTTTGCTGCTGGCCTATGTGAGCTACCGACTGCTGGGCTCTACCGCGAGCCTGGCGACCATCGGCCAGATCGCGTTTGCCGCCGTGACCCAGCTGGCCCCGGCGATGCTCGGCGCGCTGTACTGGAAACAGGCCAACCGGCGCGGGGTATTCGCGGGCCTGGCGGCGGGTACGTTCCTGTGGTTCTACACCCTGGTCCTACCGGTTACCGCGAAAAGCCTGGGCTGGTCGCTGAGCCTTTTCCCCGGCCTCACCTGGATGCACTCGCATCCGTTCGGCTTTTCCGTGACCTCGCTGACCTTGGGCACCGTGTTCTCCCTGGCGGGTAATTTCACGTTGTTTGTATGGGTGTCGATGCTGTCGCGCACGCGGGTCTCCGAGCATTGGCAGGCGGGGCGCTTTATCGGTCAGGAAATCAGCCAGCGCGCCAGCGCCCGTTCCATGTTGTCGGTACAGATCAGCGACCTGCTCAGCCTGTCGGCGCGCTTTGTCGGTGAAGAACGGGCCCAGCAGAGCTTTATCCGGTTTGCCTATCGCCAGGGCAAAGGCTTCAACCCCAACCAGAATGCCGACAACGACTGGATCGCCCACACCGAGCGTTTGCTGGCCGGCGTACTCGGCGCGTCGTCCACGCGCGCCGTGGTCAAAGCCGCCATTGAAGGGCGGGACATGCAGCTGGAGGACGTGGTACGCATCGCCGACGAAGCGTCCGAGGTGCTGCAATTCAACCGCGCCCTGCTGCAGGGTGCGATCGAAAACATCACCCAGGGCATCAGCGTGGTGGATCAGTCACTCAAGCTGGTGGCCTGGAACCGGCGCTACCTGGAGCTGTTCAACTATCCCGACGGCTTGATCAGTGTCGGTCGGCCGATTGCCGACATCATCCGCTACAACGCCGAGCGCGGCCTGTGCGGCCCCGGTGAGGCACAAGTGCATGTGGCGCGACGCCTGCACTGGATGCGCCAGGGCCGTGCGCACACGTCAGAGCGGCTGTTTCCCAACGGACGGGTAATCGAATTGATCGGCAACCCGATGCCAGGCGGCGGGTTTGTCATGAGTTTCACCGACATTACCGCGTTCCGCGAAGCCGAACAGGCGCTGACCGAGGCCAACGAAGGCCTGGAGCAACGGGTGACCGAGCGCACCCATGAACTGTCGCAGCTCAACGTCGCACTGACCGAGGCCAAGGGCGTGGCCGAATCCGCCAGCCAGTCGAAGACCCGCTTTCTGGCCGCCGTCAGCCACGACTTGATGCAACCGCTGAACGCCGCACGCCTGTTCTCCGCCGCCCTGTCCCATCAGCATGAAGGCCTTTCCAGCGAAGCCCGGCAACTGGTGCAGCACTTGGACAGTTCGTTGCGCTCGGCCGAGGATCTGATCAGCGACTTGCTGGATATCTCGCGCCTGGAAAACGGCAAGATCAATCCACAACGCCAGCCGTTCGTCCTCAACGAGTTATTCGACACCCTGGGCGCCGAATTCAAGGCATTGGCCCAAGAGCAAGGCTTGCGCTTTCGTTTGCGCGGCAGTCGCCTGCGGGTGGACAGCGACATCAAGTTGCTGCGGCGGATCCTGCAGAATTTCCTGACCAACGCCTTTCGTTATGCCGACGGGCCGGTACTGCTGGGCGTACGTCGCCGCCAGGGCCAGTTGTGCCTGGAAGTCTGGGACCGTGGCCCCGGCATCCCGCTGGATAAACAGAAAGTGATTTTCGAAGAATTCAAGCGCCTGGACAGTCACCAGACCCGCGCCGAAAAGGGCCTGGGCCTGGCGATCGCCGACGGCCTGTGCCGCGTGCTGGGCCATCGCCTGAGCGTACGCTCGTGGCCGGGCAAGGGCAGCGTGTTCAGTGTGCGTGTGCCGTTGGCGCGTAACCAGACCGCTGCACCGGTCAAGGCCGCGCAGGAAAATGGCCTGCCACTCAGCGGCGCGCACATACTGTGCGTGGATAACGAAGAAAGCATCTTGATCGGCATGCGCAGCTTGCTGACACGCTGGGGTTGCGAGGTGTGGACCGCCACTGACCAGGCGCAATGCGCGGCCCTGTTGGCTGAAGGCATGCGCCCGCAACTCGCGTTGGTGGATTACCACCTGGACCACGGCGAGACCGGTACTGAATTGATGGGCTGGCTGCGCGCCGAATTGGCCGAGCCGATTCCCGGCGTGGTCATCAGTGCCGATGGGCGTGCGGAGATGGTGGCCAAGGTGCATGCGGCGGGGCTGGATTACCTGGCCAAGCCGGTGAAACCGGCGGCGTTGCGGGCGCTGTTGAGTCGGCATTTGCCCCTTTAATTCAAGTGTACTCCGTACAAATGTGGGAGGGGCGGTGCGACGATTCGACTTGCCCCCGATGGCGGCCTCTGGGCCGACTAGGATGTTGGATCAGATCGAGTACATATCCATTATTTAGGTAACGGCCACTTAGGGTTCCGCCCTGACGGCGGCTCACTTTTGAAAAGCGCAAAAGTAAGCAAAACGCTCTTGCCCCACCACTCGGCACCTCGCCTAGGCTCGGTGTGCCCTCTCTCCGGCTTGAATCCGTGGGCCGCCGCAATGGGCCATCCATGGCCCAGTGCGGCTAACCCGGCGTCCTGCCGGGTTGCCCACGGATTCAAGCCTGCGTTCGGCCAGCGTGGTTTAACGGGGCGCCTAGGATCACAAGCAGATCAAGATCAAGATCAAGATCAAGAGCGACTCGCTTCGCATCGTGGTTACGGTTGGGCGCTGCTGAGTTGTGTAGATATCTATGGCCATCGGGGGCAAGCCCCCTCCCACATTTTGATCTGCGTTTTCATTCGGGTAGATGCGCCACGCCGTCAGAATCGGTCATTGCCCTTTCAAGCAAATCCGCCGGCAAACTCTTGCTCGCTCGGGCACCGAGCAGTCTCAACTGCTCGGTGCGACTGACCAGATTCCCGCGTCCGTCCGTCAGTTTGTTGCGCGCTGCGCTGTAAGCCTTATCCAACTGTTGCAGGCGATTACCCACTTCGTCCAGATCCTGGATAAACAGCACGAACTTGTCATACAACCAACCGGCGCGCTCGGCGATTTCCCGCGCGTTCTGGCTCTGACGCTCCTGCTTCCACAGGCTGTCGATCACCCGCAGGGTGGCCAGCAAGGTGGTCGGGCTGACAATCACGATATGGCGGTCAAAGGCTTCCTGGAACAGGTTCGGCTCGGCTTGCAGCGCTGCGGAAAACGCCGCTTCGATCGGCACGAACAACAGCACGAAATCCAGGCTGTGCAAGCCTTCCAGGCGCTTGTAATCCTTGCCGGCCAAGCCTTTGACGTGATTGCGCAAGGACAGCACATGCTGTTTCAACGCCGCCTGGCCAATCACCTCGTCATCCGCTGCGACGTACTGCTGGTAGGCGGTCAGGCTGACCTTGGAGTCCACCACCACCTGCTTGTCGCCCGGCAACATGATCAGCACGTCCGGCTGGAAGCGTTCGCCATCCGGGCCCTTGAGGCTGACCTGGGTCTGATACTCGCGACCTTTTTCCAGCCCCGCATGTTCCAGCACCCGCTCAAGGATCAGCTCGCCCCAGTTACCCTGGGTTTTCTGGCCTTTAAGGGCGCGGGTCAGGTTGGTGGCTTCGTCCGACAGGCGCAGGTTCAATTGCTGCAGGCGTTCAAGCTCCTTGGCCAGGGAAAAGCGTTCGCGGGCTTCGTTCTGGTAGCTTTCTTCAACGCGCTTCTCGAAGGACTGGATGCGTTCCTTGAGCGGGTCGAGTAACTGCCCGAGCCGCTCCTGACTGGTTTCGGCAAAGCGTTGTTCGCGCTCGTCGAAAATCTTCCCGGCGAGTTCGGCGAACTGCGCGCGCAGCTCATCGCGGGAACCTTGCAGGTCGGCGAGACGTTGTTGATGGCTGTCCTGCTGTTCCCGCAGCTCGGCGCGCAGGGCCGCGGCCAGGGCGTCAAGGCGGCGCAGTTCGGTTTCCTTGGCGCTGCGGTCGATATTCCAGGCGTGGGCGGCGTCGCGGGCGTTATCGCGGTCGATCTGCAACAGCTCGACTTCGCGGCGTACCGCAGCCAGGTCGGCCTGCTTGGCGGCATTGGCCTGGCTCAGATCGCTGATCTCGTCGCGGCTGGCATCCAACTGCGCGGCAAGCCCTTCCTGGGCCAGTTGCGCGGTGGCCAGGCGCTCTTCCAGCAACTCCCAGCCGGTGGTGCGCGCGGTCAGCCGCCGTTGAAGCTGCCAGCACCACGCCAGTAACGGCAGGGCTGCGCCCGCAAGGCCGAGGGCGACACTGGTCCAGTCGAACACCATAGTCATTTCTGCCTTCACCCAAAAACAGCAAGGTTAACCAAGCAAGGCACGGGAGGACAGCTCAGTCTTCGACCTGGCCCAATTCGCGCTGGGCGCGGCGATCACCGGCACGGGCCGCCGAACGCAGCAGGTCCTGGCCGATACGCCGGTCGCGGGCATTTCCGCATTCACGGCACATCAGTTGGCCCAGGCGGCTCTGTGCGGCCACCACGCCTTCACGGGCAGGCTGCTTGAGCAGACGGCCGGCCAAGTGCTTGATGTTGGTACTCTGCCCCAGGCGCGGGCTGTCGAGCAGCCACAAGGCGACTTTCAACGAGAAGCGCTTGGGCGCGGTAACAGTTTGGGGAGTGTCGGTAACAGAAGGTGATACTGAGCGAAACTTCATAAAGCACTGTGGGGCAGACCGGAAGGCGCGCCACTCTACTCTTTTTTTCGTACAGGTAAAGCTGAAAAAACGCTGCACGCCCGTTCTAGAGCAAGCGCTTGGGACAATCCACAGAAGCTGTGGATAACTCAGTGGACAACCCCGCTTTAACTCGCGCAAAGCCCCATGGAACGGGGGCCGCAGTCAAACTGACGATTTTTTCACCAATAAAAAAAAGCCAGATTTTTCATTGACTTAAATTTTGATTGCAGGCAAATGAGCGGGCTCCGGGGCCGCTGCCCCTGAAGTTACACAAGCTGCGACAAATGTGCACAACTACCCAGTCAATGGTTATATCGCGGGCCTTTTTGCTCCGACAGGCCGGGAAAATGTTACTGCCTGCAGGCCTGGGGACTTTTCAAAGCGGTCGCCGCTCGCCACACTTCTCCACCGACAACGCAACCGTGCAGGGCCGATGAAAGGAATTCTGTTATTCGCCACGTTGCTGCTGGCCATTTGTGCGACATCCCTGGCCATCAATGCGCTGTTACCGTCCCCGGACGGCGCGCTGTTTGCCATCGCTATCCTGGTATCCGCCGCTCTGACCGCATCAAGTCTGTGCATCGAACTGGGAGAAGGCGGGATCGGCGACATGCGTGATGTCATTCGGGTCATCGAGACCGGCAAGTCCTTGAGGCTGACCCTCGCCGCCTACGCACTCGGTTGTACGTTGGCCGCGTCGATCACCGTGCTGGTCTATCGCGGGCTGCTGGGGGGCTGATCGGGATTTTTTTTACGGGACCACTTCCCTTCCCTGTTTCGATCCGTTACTATCCGCGGCGTTAGTACCAAGCTGAAAGTCAATTCTGGTCGAACATATCCCTGAATCACATGGGATCGACCACCTCGATGGTTTCCAGGTATCACTTGCGACGACACGGCCTTTGAACAAGCAAAGGGTGTCGCGAAGTCTCCATACTCTGACCGAACCAACCTGCAAATTGATCAGGATCTTCACCCGGGGCCCAGAACCTTTGCCCCTGTTGTGTTGCCTGCCCTCCTAAGTACCTACCTGCCAGCCCAAGCGCGCCTCATTCAATAGCGCTTCAAACTGGCTGCTTTGTTCCAGTCGGGTTCTTCGTTTGATCAATGGTGATCAACGTCACTGGAACGTTTTAATACGGCACGGTTCTTATCTGTGTCATTTGTAGGAACACCCATAATATGAACGCTCAAATCCATACTCAGGATGCCATTCGCACCCTCACCAATGCTTTTGCCCCAATGAACTGCCTGATCATGGCCGCTCGCAAAGGCTGCTTCAGCTTCACCCTGGTCAACGAACACGGCATCGCGCGTCACAGCGAACGCCTGTACCCCGATCAATACTCCAGCGCTGAACCGCTGCAGGCCGTGATCGAGCGTACCCGTCAGGCATTGATTGCCTGATCGACCCGAGTCGCTGAAACACAAAACCCTGTCTGAAAAACAGGGTTTTTTATTGCCTGGAATTCACCCAAAAAATTCTTACTAATCACAAATAGATATAAACGTTATAACCGAATAACAAAGATGTTTTAAAAACAGTCCTTTACAGGTTGAATATGACACTACACTTCAACTCAAGCGGCATGATCCGCTTGCGACGGGCCTGAGATCCGATTCACCGCTGCCAAGCCCGCCTTCTCGGGCCCGTCATTATTAAAAATATTTCACCCTCAAGAACGTTTGTGAGATTTCTCCCAGGCCCGGCAAACCTGTGTCTGCCCCATGAAACACGCGACCTGCTGACCGGGCAATTTGCAAGATTCGCCAAAAAACCACAAATCTGGTCGGATTGTCCTACAAAACCGCTCTATCTCCTGCATTACAGCCTATAGCGCGATGTGAAATTTATTGATACTTTCCGCAGCGGTGATCACACGGAGTTCTAATAATGAAAAAAGTAATGCTCAAGACCACACTTAGCCTCGCCGTTGCCATGGCCTCCTCCCAACTGTTCGCCAGCGGCTTCGCCCTGAACGAACAGAGCGTCAGCGGAATGGGTACTGGTTTCGCGGGTCGCTCTTCTTCTGCCGATGATGCAAGCACTGTGTATGGCAACCCTGCCGGTATGGCTCGCCTGAGCGGCCAGCAGGTGACCGGCGGTGTCGCGGCCATCGATGCGTCCACTGACCTGAGCAATACCAGCGGTCGCTCCAGTGGCAGCAACAAGGGCGATATGGTGCCGTTCACCGCCGTCCCTTTCGGTTTCTACACCAATAAACTCAACGATCAGTGGGCTGTGGGTTTCGGCGTCTATGCGCCGTTCGGCCTGGTGACTGACTACGAAAGCGGCTTCCAGGGTCGTGGCTTCGGCAGCAAGAGCGAAGTGAAAGTCATCACTTTGCAACCGACTGTCAGCTACGCCTTCAACGATCGCGTTTCCGTGGGTTTTGGCCCGACCATCAACCGCATTGCCGGTACCCTGGAATCGGACCTGACGCTGAACCCTCGCGCCCCCGACACCAACATCAAGATCAAGGGTGACGACACCGCGCTGGGCTTCAACATCGGCGTACTGGTACAAGCCACCGATACCACCCGCGTCGGCCTGACCTACCACTCCAAGGTCAGCTACAAGCTGGACGGCCACACCGAAGTCACCGCACCGACCGCGACTTCGCCGTTCCTGCGCAGCAATCGCTACGACGCCTCGCTGAAGATCGACACGCCTGAGTCCTACGACCTGTCGGTGACCCAGGACCTGACCGATGCGTGGAAGCTCTACGCCGGTGCAACCTGGACTCGCTGGAGCCGCCTGAAAGACATCACCGTCAAGAACGAAGGCGTGACTGCCGGAGCGGGTGGCGCGCTGGCCCCCGGCCTGGTCAGCACCATCAAGGAAGACCAGAACTGGCATGACACCTGGGCGTACGCCGTGGGTACTTCGTACCAGCTGACCAAGCAGGTGGTACTGCGTACCGGCCTGACGTTCGACCAGTCGCCGACCAACAACACGGATCGCTCGCCGCGCATTCCTACCGGCGACCGCACCATCTTCAGTCTGGGCCTGGGCTACGAGGTCATGCCGAACATGACCATCGACGTGGCTTACTCCTACCTGAAGGAAGAGGACGTCAAGGTTGCACGCGCCAACCAACTGGCCAGCTACAACGCCAAGTATGAGAACAGTGCCAACGGTTTCGGCCTGGGCATGACCTACCGCTTCTGATTCATCGCGGTATAAAAAAGCCCCGCCTCCTGCAAAGGAGGCGGGGCTTTTTAATGGACGATCCTGTATGTGATTGATCGTTCCCACGCTCCGCGTGGGAACGATCATGACTTGCTATCAGGGCTTGGAAGCGATCGCCTGCTCCACCGCCTTGATCAGCTCGGGACTGTCAGGCTTGGTCAGGCTGGAAAAATTGGCAATCACCTTGCCTTGGCGATCCACCACGTACTTGTAGAAATTCCACTTCGGCGGCGTGTCGGTCTGCTGCGCCAGGCTCTTGAACAGGTGCACCGCGTCCGGCCCCTTGACCTTCTGCGGCTCGGTCATGGTGAAGGTCACGCCGTAATTGACGTAGCAGACCTTGGCGGTTTCCTCACCGGTCTTGGCCTCCTGCTTAAAGTCGTCGGAAGGCACGCCAATCACCTCCAGCCCTTCGCCCTTATAGCGCTGATACAAGGCTTCGAGGCCTTTGAATTGGGGAGCGAAGCCGCAGAAGCTCGCCGTATTGACGATCACCAAAGGCTTGCCTGCAAAACGCTGGCACAGGTCAATGGATTCCTTGGCCCGCAGCTTGGGCAATTGGCCCTCCAGCAACGGCGGGCATCCGGCGGCCAGGGCCACACTGCCAGCAGCCATCAGGACGGGTACAGCGAGCCAGCGCATCAACATATCAAAGGTCCTTGATTCGGTTCAGACACAGAACTTAACAGATCGCCATGCCCAACTGCATCAACGCCAGGCCGCCTTGCTGCCAGCCCCACCAGGCCAGCAGCAACACCACCAGCGCCACCGCCAGGATCACGCACCGCAGTGCTGCACTCATGCCGCCTCCATTTGCGCCTGAATGCGCGCCACCGGCCGCTCACGCACCGGCCAGTTCAGGGCCGCCGCGAGCAGGCTGAGCAAAATTGCCACCTGCCAGATCAAGTCATAGCTACCGGTTCGATCATAGACCACCCCGCCCAACCAGCCACCGAGAAACGAGCCGAGTTGATGGAACAGGAACACAATCCCACCCAGCATCGAAAGGTTTCGCACGCCGAACAAAGTGGCAACCGTGCCGTTGGTCAGCGGTACGGTGGACAACCAGAGGAAGCCCATGGCCATGCCAAACAGGTAAGCCGTGACCTCGGTGACCGGCGCCCACAGGAACAGCCCGATCACCACCGCACGCAGCAGGTACAGGCCGGTGAGCAAGCGCGGCTTGGACATGCGCCCACCCAGCCAGCCGGCGGTGTAGGTGCCGAACACATTGAACAGGCCGATCAAGGCCAGCACCGTGGTGCCCACCGTGGCCGGCAGATGCTGGTCCACCAGGTACGCCGGCAGATGCACACCGATAAACACCACCTGGAATCCGCAGACGAAAAAGCCGAAGGCCAGCAGCCAGAACCCGGAGTGGGAGCACGCCTCCTTCAACGCTTCGCGCAGGGTTTGTTGACCGAGCGTCACCGGCAGCGGTTTGTCCTTGAGCATGGCCACCAGCGGCAGGATCAACGCCACCATCAAGCCCAGTGCCAGCAGCGCCGCCGACCAGCCCAGCCAACCAATCAAGCCGAGGGTGCCAGGCACCATGGCGAACTGGCCAAAGGAGCCGGCGGCGCTGGCGATGCCCATGGCCATGCTGCGTTTCTCCGGTGCTACGGCGCGGCCGACCACGCCGAGAATCACTGAAAACGACGTGCCGGACAGGCCGATGCCAATCAGCAACCCGGCACTCAGGGACAATGACCACGCCGAATCCGACATGCCCATCAGCACCAGTCCCACGGCGTACAACACGCCGCCGACAAACACCGCCCTGGTCGCGCCGAAGCGGTCGGCCAAGGCCCCGGTGAACGGCTGTGCCAGGCCCCAGATCAGGTTCTGCAAGGCAATGGCAAAAGCGAACGTCTCACGCCCCCAGCCGAATTCGCTGCTCATCGGCGCCAGGAACAGCCCAAAGCCGTGCCGCACGCCCAACGACAGCGCCAGGATCAGCGCACTCCCCAAAAGAACCCAGCCACTGGTGCGCCACATCGAGGTCATTTCTTATTCTCCGTCGCGGGTATATACCCGCTTGTAGCCGAACAAACCGCCGTTCAGGCCAGTTCATCCAGCAAGGCCAACAGGGTTTCGCGCTTTTGCGCGCCAAGCTGATCGATCAATTTCTGTTGCGCCGCTTCCCATGCCGGCAGAGCCGCCGCCAAACGCTGCTGGCCCGCCTCGGTCAATACCACCAGGCGATTGCGCAGGTCATCACCCTCGACCAACCGCACCAGGCCGTCACCTTCCAGGACGCGCAGATTGCGCCCCAGGGTGCTGCGGTCCAGGCCCATCGCTTCGGCCAGGCTGGAAATGCTCGGCTGATCGAGACGTTGCAGGTTGCACAGCAAGGAATACTGCGCAACGTTGATCCCGAAGCCGTCGAGGGCGCCGTCGTAATGCCTGCTGACGCCACGGGCGGCGCGTCGCAGGTTGGTGCATAAACATTGGGAGGCAAGCATGGAGCGTGTATATACCCGGAGTTGTGCAAATGCAAGAAAGTGTTACAACGCCAGTCCAATCAGCACCGCCGTTTCCAGCAGTTCCAGCAGTGCGCCGGCAGTATCGCCGGTGGTACCACCGAGGCGCTTGACCATCACCTGGCGCAACCCGATAAAACACACTGCGGCGAGCAATACCGCCAGCCCCCCGTTGAACCCGCCGATCAGGATGCAGGCCAGTCCACTGAGGATCAGCACCTGCTGGCCGACAACCCTGGGTAAATGATCCGACAGCGCCTGACCCAATCCACCCGCGCGCACATAACGCGTAGTGAGAAACAGCGCCAGCATCGACGCCCGGCCGATCAGCGGCGCGAGAATCAGCGCAGCACCATTGTGCTGCTCGATCAGCGTCACCAGCGCGGTGAACTTGAGCAGCACCACCAGGCCCAGGGTGACCACGGCAATGGGCCCGCTGCGTGGGTCCTTCATGATAGTGAGGGTGCGTTCACGGTCACCAAAACCACCCAGCCAAGCGTCGGCGCTGTCGGCCAGGCCGTCCAGGTGCAGGCCGCCGCTGAGCAGCACCCAGGCGCTCAACAGCAGCGCGGCGTGCAGCAACAGTGGCGTGCCCGTCAACAAAGCGTTCAGGCCCCACAGCAGCACGCCGAACAGCACGCCCACCAGCGGATAAAACAGCAACGAACGCCCCAGTTCCTGAGGTTGCGGCATGCCCGGCAGGCGAATCGGCAGGCTGCTCAGGAACTGCAAGGCGATCCAGAATGGCAGCATGGTCAGCCTCCTTCCTTCAACGTGCCATCGGTCGCGACTTGCAAGTTGAACAGCCCGCCATGGCCGACTTCGACATTCAGCAATTGTTCACGGGGCAAGCCGCGCGCGCGCGCCAACAGCAGCCGCATCACGCCACCGTGGCTGATCAACAGCACGCGCTCACCGGCATGGGCCTGGCGCAGACGTGAGACAGCACCAAGCACCCGCTCGGAAAACGCGCCCACCGGCTCACCTTGCGGCGGCGTAAAACTGTAGGGGTCCGTCCAGAACAAGCCCAGGCCCTCGGCATCGGTTTCCATCAACGCCGCCGCGCTCTGCCCTTCCCAGGCGCCGAAGTGCAGCTCCTGCAGGTCTTTTTCCAGGCTGACCGGAAGGTTGAGACGCTCGCCCAGCTCCTGGGCAAAGCGCGCGCAGCGTTGCAACGGCGAACTGATCAGCCGGTCCCACGGCCCCCGCCCTGCGACTGCGGCGCGCATCTGTTCCCAGCCTTTGGCCGTCAGGGCGTCATCCAGGCTACCGCGCAGGCCGCCGCCCAATTCGGTTTCACCGTGGCGCAGCACATCCAGGTGCAACGTCATGCGGGACGGTCCGCCACGGCCGCTTCGGCGAAGGTCGCCATCTGCCCGTGCAGCGCACAGGCCAGGCGCAACAGCGGTACCGCCAACGCCGCGCCGCTGCCTTCGCCCAGGCGCAGGCCCAGCTCGAGCAGAGGCTGCGCGTCAAGACTGTGCAGCACGTGACGATGGCCCGGCTCGGCGCCACGGTGGCCGAACACCAGCCACTCGCGGCATGCCGGGTTCAGGCGCGTGGCGACCAGTGCGGCGACGCTGCAGATAAACCCGTCCACCAGCACCACGATGCCCGCCTGGGCGCAGGCCAGATAGGCACCGACCAGCGCGGCGATTTCAAAGCCCCCAAGGTTGAACAGCGTCTGCAGCGCGTCGTCGCGCTGGGCCCCGTGCAGTGTCAGGCCGCGCTCGATGACCGCCACCTTATGACTGACACCCTGGGCATTCAAACCCGTGCCCGGCCCGGTCAGGTCACTCACCGGGCAATCGAGCAGCGCACAGGCCAACGCACTGGCGGCGGTGGTGTTGCCGATGCCCATCTCGCCACCGATAAACAGCTGTGCGCCGTTTTCCAGGGCGCGGTGTGCGCTGTCTCGCCCGGCCTGCAGGGCCTGATTGCCCTGAGCCTGGGTCATCGCCGGGCCGTTGACGAAGTTGGCCGTGCCCGCGCCGATATTCAGGTGACGCACGCCGGGCAACGCCAGGGATGGCGTCACCGTGCCGAGATCGACTACCTCCAACTGCGCGTCCAGTTGCCGCGCCAACACGCTGATGGCCGCGCCACCGGTGACAAAGTTGTGCAGCATCTGCCCGGTCACTTCCTGGGGAAACGCCGACACGCCTTCCGCGACCACGCCGTGGTCGCCGGCAAAAATCGCGATCCACAGTTGATCCACCGAGGGCTTGACCCGGCCCTGCAACCCGGCCAATTGCACCGCCAGCGCTTCCAACTGGCCGAGGGAACCAGCGGGTTTGGTCAACTGCTGCTGACGGTCCCGCGCCTGTTTCTGCGCAGAAGCATCGATGGCCTTGCAGGGGTTGAGCCACCAGGAATCGGTCATAACGCAGTACCTTTCAAAGTCAGGGGCAGGCCGGCCACCGTCAGCACCACACGCTGACACCGCTCGGCCAAGGCTTGATGCAGCCAACCGGCTTCATCCACATAACGGCGAGTCAATTCGCCCAGCGGCACGACACCCAGTCCGGTCTCGTTGCTGACAAAAATGATTTCACCCGGCAGCGACGCCAGGGTTTGCAGCAACTGATCGCGCTCGAACGCCAGGCGCTCGGCATCCTCGAGCATCAACAGATTGGTCAGCCACAAAGTCAGGCAGTCGACCAACAGGCAATGGCCGGCAGCGGCGTTTTCACGCAGCACACGCGCCAGCTCGACGGGTTCTTCGATCAACCCCCAATGCTCCGGACGCCGTTCGCGATGCAAGGCAACGCGCTGATTCATCTCACCGTCCAGCGGTTGGCTGGTGGCGATATAAATCACAGACAGCCCGCTGTCGCCGGCGAGCTTTTCGGCCAGCCGACTCTTGCCCGAGCGAGCGCCGCCGAGAATTAATTGATGCATAAGCACATACCTTCCAAGGCCCGCCGACCGGCTGAGGCCGCCACCGAACAATGTGGGAGGGGCGGTGCGCAGCGAGTCGCTCTTGATCTTGATCTTAGGCGCCCCGTTAAACCACGCTGGCACACCGAGCCTAAGCGAGGTGCCGAGTGGTGGGGCAAGAGCGTTTTGCTTACTTTTGCGCTTTTCAAAAGTGAGCCGCCGTAAGGGCGGAACCCTAAGCAGCCGTTACCGCAGAAACGGATATGTACTCGGTCCAATCCAACATCCTGGTCGGCCCAGAGGCCGCCATCGGGAGCAAGCCCCCTCCCACATTCTGTCCGCGTACACACCGTCAAAGCCCGCACAGTCTGCGCAACAAGTCCGTATCCAGATGGTGCTCCACCAAATCCGCCAACCGCTCGATATCCCGCTCACGCAGCGCGTGATAATCCACTTCCTGCACCTCCTGCAACCCCGCCCAGCGCAACAACGCACTGCACGCGGCCGGGGTTTCGAACAAGCCATGCAGGTACGTCCCGAGAATCTGCCCATCGGCACTCTGCGCACCGTCACTGCGCCCATCATCAAGCCGCACAGCGGCATTCGACAGCGCCCCGCCGCTCGTCACCCCCGCATGGATCTCATACCCACTGACCTCGGCATCCTCCAGCAGCAACCGTCCGCGCACATTGCGCAGCTGCTTCTCCTGCGCAAGCGTGGTACTGAACGCCAGCAGCCCCAACCCGTCGCTGGAGCCGGCGGCTCCTTCCAGACCGAGCGGGTCATGCACATGCTCGCCGAGCATCTGCAACCCGCCACAAATGCCCAGCACCTTGCCGCCATAACGCAAATGCCGCGCCACGGCCGTATCCCAGCCATTGGCACGCAAATACGCCAGATCACTGCGCACACTTTTCGACCCCGGCAGGATGATCAGGTCGGCAGCCGGGATCGGCTGGCCCGGCCCGACGAATTGCAGGTCCACCTGGGGATGCAGGCGCAGCGGATCGAAATCCGTGTGGTTGCTGATGCGCGGCAGCACCGGCACCACCACCTTGAGCACCTGGGCAGCCTTGTCGATCTGGCGCTGGTCGATACCGTCCTCGGCCTCCAGGTGCAGGTCCATCACATAGGGCAGCACGCCCACCACCGGCTTGCCGGTGCGCGCCTCCAGCCAATCGAGCCCCGGTTGCAGCAGCGCGATATCACCGCGAAAACGGTTGATGATGAACCCCTGTACCCGTGCCTGCTCGCTGGGGGACAACAACTCCAGGGTGCCGACCAGATGGGCGAACACCCCGCCGCGATTGATATCGGCGATCAACAGCACCGGGCAGTCCACGGCCTCGGCGAAGCCCATATTGGCGATGTCATTGGCGCGCAGGTTGATTTCGGCCGGCGAGCCCGCGCCTTCGACCATGACCACCGCATAGGCCTGGCTCAACCGGGTGTGGGAGGCCAGCACCGCCTGCATCGCGATGGCCTTGTAGTCGTGGTAGGCGACCGCGTTCATGCTGGTCACGGCGCGGCCATGGATGATCACTTGGGAACCGGTGTCGCTGTTGGGCTTGAGCAACACCGGGTTCATGTCGGTGTGGGGCGCCAGGTGGGCGGCCTGAGCCTGCACGGCCTGGGCGCGGCCGATCTCGCCACCTTCGGCGGTCACCGCGCTGTTGAGCGCCATGTTCTGTGGCTTGAACGGTGCGACCGGAACCCCCTGGCGCACCAGCCAGCGACACAGCGCGGTCACCAGCGTGCTTTTACCGGCATCGGAGGTGGTGCCCTGCACCATCAGCGTGGTCATGTCACTTCCTTATAGGCGGCCAGGGCCGTCTCGAGGCGCTGCCAATCGGCCTCGCTGCCAGGCAGGCCGAAACGCACGCTGCTGTTGTGCACGAACAGGCGCAGCAGGATGCCGCGCTGGGCCATGAATTCGTGCAAGCGTTCGGCGTGCGGTGTGATCAGCCACTGGAACAGGGCGCAGCCCCCGTGGGGTTCAAAGCCCTGGCGCTGCAGCAGGTCGAACAAATGCTGGCCGGTCTCAAGGCAACGGGTGCGCTGGCGGACATGCCCGGCGCTGTCGCTCAGGCAATGCTGGCCAATCACCCGGGTCGGCCCGCTGACCGCCCAAGGCCCGACCTGTTCGGCCAACAACCTGAGCAACTTGCGCTCGGCCAGCACAAAACCCAGGCGCACCCCGGCCAGGCCGAAGAACTTGCCAAACGAGCGCAACACGATCAAGCCGACCTGATGGGTGTGGCTGGCCAGGCTCAAGTGCGGGGTAACATCCATGAAGGCCTCGTCCACCACCAGCCAGCCGCCGCGCTGGGCCAGCCGCGCGTGCCAGTCGAGCAGGCGCTCAGGGGCCAGGTTCAAGCCGGTGGGGTTATTGGGGTTGACCACCACCAGCACGTCGAGGCCGTCGAGAAAGAAGTCGACTTCCTGCTCCTGCACTTCGCGTACGACATAACCGGCACGCCGCCAGGCCTCGGCGTGCTCGGCATAACACGGCGACAGCACCCCGACCTTGCCCGAACGGCGCAGGCGCGGCAGTAACTGGATCGCGGCCTGGGAGCCTGGCACCGGCAACGCTTGGGCGGCGCCGTAGTAGTCGCTGGCCACTTTCTCCAGGCCGTCATCGGCTTCGGGTAACCGCGCCCAGGCGCGCGCAGGAATCTCCGGGATCGGCCACGGCCAGGGCGCCAGGCCAGTGGACAAATCGAGCCAATCCGCTTCGGCAATCCCGTATTCAATTGCGGCCTTACGCAGCCGACCACCATGTTCAAGCATAAAATTGCGCCCCCGCGCACAGGATCAGCAGCCACAACCAAACGCCGCGCTGCACCAGTTGCCAGCCGCGGTCGATGGCGTCAGCGTCGGCCGGCGGGCCTTCGCCCAACGGCGGGCGCTGGTGCACCTCGCCGTGATAGATCGCCGCGCCGCCCAGTTCCACGCCCAGCGCGCCGGCGCCAGCGGCCATCACCGGTCCGGCGTTGGGGCTGTCCCAGGTCGGCCCCTGGGTGCGCCAGCATCTGAGCGCCAGCCGCGTCTTGCCCAGCAGCGCGTAGGTTAATGCCACCAGACGCGCAGGAATATAGTTGAGCCCATCGTCGATCTTCGCCGCCGCCCAGCCGAAGCGCTCAAAGCGTTCGTTGCGATAGCCCCACATGGCGTCAAGGGTGTTGCTCAGGCGATAGAGCACCACGCCCGGCACGCCGGCGACCACAAACCAGAACAGTGCGGCGAACACCGCGTCGCTGCCGTTTTCGAGCACCGACTCGGTGGCGGCGCGGGCAACCTCGGTGTGATCCAACTCGCTGGTCTGGCGGCTGACCAGATAGCTCACGCGTTTGCGCGCCTCTTCCAGGTCATCGCTGCGCAAGGCCTGGGCAACCGGGATCACATGCTCCCCCAGGCTGCGCATGCCCAGGGCGCAATACAGCGCCAGGATTTCCAGCACCCAACCGATATAAGGCGCCCAGGATAATGCGGTGGCGAGCAGGGTCAGCGGCACTACCGCGATAAACCACGCGGTCACGCCATGGCTGCGCCAGCCACGGCCCTCCGTGTTGAAACGCTGCTCGATACGCCCGGCAAAATTGCCGAACGCCACCAGCGGATGCCAGCGCCTGGGCTCGCCCAGCAGCGCATCCAGCGCCACGGCGGCGACACACAGCAAGGCCACACTCATTGACTCACTCCCCACAGGTTTTCATACAGCATGTCACTCAATGGCCGAGGTTCGGTCCAGCCTTCGAGTTGCAACATCGGTGCCGGATAGAACGCGGCGACCGGCCCCAGGCACAGCACCGCCAGGGGTTTTGCGCCCGCCGGCAACCCCAGCAGGTCGGCCAGGGCCTGGGGTTCGAACAACGAGACCCAGCCCATGCCCAGGCCCTCGACGCGGGCGGCCAGCCACAGGTTCTGGATCGCGCAGGACAAGGACGCCATGTCCATTTCCGGCAAGGTGCGCCGGCCAAAGATGTGCCGCTCGCGATCGTCCATCAGTGCTGCCACCAGCACTTCGGCGCAGTCGTGGATGCCTTCGACCTTGAGCTTCATGAAGTCGTCGGAACGCTCGCCCAGGGCCTCGGCGGTGCGGATGCGTTCTTCTTCCACCAGTTGTTGAATGCGGCCCCGCAATTGACGGTCGCTGATGCGGATAAACCGCCACGGCTGCATCAGGCCGACGCTCGGCGCCTGGTGGGCGGCCTGGAGCAGGCGTTGCAGTAATTCAGGCGCGACGCTGCCACCGCTGAAATGGCGCATGTCGCGGCGTTCGGCGATGGCGCGGTAGACGGCTTGGCGGTCGGCCTCGGGGAAGGCGTGGTCAGTCATGGCCTCATCGGGGGCAAGCCCCCTCCCACATTGGATGGGGTTTCAACTCGGTCAATTGTGGGAGGGGCGGTGCGACGATTCGACTTGCCCCCGATAGCGGTGTCGGGACCTGGCGCAAACAATGCGGCCACCGCCGCCGGGTTCGACGGAAAGTAAAAGTGCACATAGGAGGCCGTCATCCGCCCCTGCCGATACACCGCCTCCGCCCCGCGCCCGCCATTGGGGCTGAGCCCGCGGGCGATCGGCTCCCACTCAGTGCTGGTCAGGGAGTGGTGATAGGTATGCCCGCGCAACGTGCCCTCGGGCAGCTCCACGCTTTGCAGCGCCAGGGCCGCCAATTTCTTTTGCATCACGGCATCGCCCTGCAGCAGGCCGAGCAGTTCGGCGCGGTTGCCGTCGACATCGGTAAGCGAGTCGAGCAGGTACAGCATGCCGCCACACTCGGCGAGCAATGGCTTGCCGGCGGCGTGATGGGCGCGGATTGCCTCAAGCATCGCGGTATTTTGCGCCAGCGCCAGGTGATGCAATTCCGGGTAGCCACCCGGCAGGTACAGGCTGTCGGCGTCAGGCAACGCATGATCGTGAAGGGGCGAGAAGAACGTGAGCTGCGCGCCCATTGCCCGCAGCAGGTCGAGGCTGGCGCCGTAGGTAAAGGCGAAGGCTTCGTCACGGGCTACCGCAATGCGCACCCCAGCGAGCAGCGGCTCGGCCGCGATGACGGCGGGCGCGGCAAACGTTACCGGCGGCGGCACGGCCACTTCGCAACTGCTGCCCAGCGCTTGGGCGGCGGCGTCCAGGCGCGCGTCGAGGTCATTCAGTTCGCTGGCTTGCACCAGGCCCAGGTGCCGGCTGGGCAGCTCTATGCCGGTTTCGCGCGAAAGCGCGCCGTACCAGCGCAACCCCTCGGTCAGGCTGCCCTCCAGCAACTGCGCATGGCGCAGCGTGCCGACGCGGTTGGCGAGTACCCCGGCGAAGGGCAGGTCCGTCTGGTAGCGTGCCAGGCCCAGGGCGAGCGCGCCGAAGGTCTGCGCCATGGCCGTGCCGTCGATCACGCCCAGCACCGGCACGCCGAAATGCCGCGCCAGGTCGGCGCTGGAAGGGGTGCCGTCGAACAGGCCCATCACGCCCTCGATCAGGATCAGGTCGGCCTCCCCCGCCGCTTCCCACAACAAGCGACGACTTTCCTGCTCGCCGACCATCCACATGTCCAATTGATAGACCGGCGCGCCGCTGGCGCGTTCGTGAATCATCGGGTCAAGGAAGTCCGGCCCGCATTTGAATACGCGCACCTTGCGCCCCAGGTTGCGGTGCAGACGCGCCAACGCGGCGGTGACGGTGGTTTTGCCCTGGCCGGACGCCGGTGCGGCAATCAATACGGCCGGGCAATGACGGGGCTGATTCAAAGTTCGACGCCTTTCTGGGCCTTGATACCGGCCTGGAACGCGTGCTTGAGCATGCCCATGTCGGTGACGGTATCAGCCATTTCGATCAGTTCAGGCTTGGCGCCCCGGCCGGTCACCACCACGTGCTGCATCGGCGGACGGGCTTGCAGGTCGCCGAGTACCTGGTCCAGGTCGAGGTAGCCGTGCTTGAGGGCGATGTTCAACTCGTCCAGCACCACCAGGCCGATGGAGGGGTCAGTCAGCATCGCCCTGGACACCGCCCAGGCCGCTTCGGCGGCGGCGATATCGCGCTGGCGATCCTGGGTTTCCCAGGTAAAACCTTCGCCCATCACATGGAAGCGCACTTGCTCGGGGAAACGGCGGAAGAACATCTCCTCGCCGGTACTGTTGCGGCCCTTGATGAACTGCACCACGCCGCACTGCATGCCATGGCCCATGGCCCGGGCCAGCATGCCGAAGGCCGAGCTGCTCTTGCCCTTGCCGTTGCCGGTCAGCACCAGCAGCAACCCGCACTCATTGGGCGAATTGGCGATGCGTTCATCGATCACGGCTTTTTTACGCAGCATGCGCGCCAGGTGGCGTTCGTCGCGGTCGGGGGTATCGGTCATGGCAGCTCTCCGTTGGGGCTGGACAAAAACGGCGGGCAGGAAAAAAGAAAACAGACAGCCAAGCATCGCCCACCGTGATGCTGTTGGATGCTTCAGGCCGGTCTCCGGGCTCATGAGTGGCGCTCAGTCTGTGTAAAAAGACCGTGCAGGCCGACGGCGCGCCTTCCCATATCGCCTGCGATACAGTGGCCAACAGCGCCGTCTTGACTCATTTACCGTTGCGGGGGCAGCGCCGGAATTGCGGCAGCACTGTGTACAAGTGCGCTCACTCACCGGCTTCCCTGTTTCACTCCGTCGACGCGCACGCCACAGAGCACCTGGAACAAGCCGCGAAGGTTAGTGGGTTGGGGGTGGAGCGTCAATTAAAGCTGGTCCTGTACTTGAACCATCAAGGTGATGTGCTTCTCTACCCTTACAGGTATTCAGGAGAACACCATGCATAAAACCAGACTCGCCTTACTGATCATGCTGGCCGGCACCCTCGCCGCCTGCGGAGAAAGCTCTACGCTGCAGGTGACCGATGGCACCGGGCCCTCGCCCAAGCTGCCGGAACCGAACAAGACGCTGATCCCCACCGTGAACATCGCGCCGGCTGTCGGCTGGCCCGACGGCGCCAGGCCCACCGCCGCTGCCGGCACGCAGGTGACTGCATTCGCCGAGGGCCTGGAGCATCCGCGCTGGCTCTATGTGTTGCCCAACGGCGACATACTGGTGGCCGAGACCAACGCACCGCCCAAGCCGGATGACAGCAAAGGGGTGCGCGGCTGGGTCATGGAAAAAGTCATGGGCCGCGCCGGCGCAGGCGTGCCGAGCCCGAACCGCATCACCCTGCTGCGCGACGCCGACCACGACGGCGTCGCCGAAACGCGCACGGTGTTCCTGGAAAACCTCAACTCGCCGTTCGGCATGGCCCTGGTCGGCAACGACCTGTACGTGGCCGACTCGGACAAGTTGCTGCGCTTCCCCTATCAGCCTGGCGAAACCGCGATCAAGGCGGCCGGCACCAAGGTCGTCGACTTGCCGGGTGGCAGCCTCAACCATCACTGGACCAAAAACGTGGTGGCCAGCCAGGATGGCAGCAAGCTGTATGTGAGCGTCGGCTCCAACAGCAACGTCGGCGAGAACGGCCTGGAAGCCGAAGAAGGCCGGGCGGCGATCTGGGAAGTGGACCGCGCCACGGGCCAGCATCGTATTTTCGCCTCCGGCCTGCGCAACCCCAACGGCATGGCCTGGGAACCCCAGAGCGGCAAGCTGTGGACGGCGGTGAACGAACGCGATGAGATCGGCAGTGACCTGGTGCCGGACTACATCACCTCGGTCAAGGACGGCGCCTTCTACGGCTGGCCTTTCAGCTATTACGGCCAACATGTGGATGCGCGCGTCACCCCGCAGAACCCGCAACTGGTGGCCAAAGCCATTGCGCCGGACTATGCGGTCGGCCCGCATACCGCGTCGCTGGGACTGACCTTCGCCACCGGCAACAAACTTCCTGCGCAGTTCAGCAACGGTGCGTTCATCGGCCAGCACGGCTCGTGGAATCGCAAGCCGCACAGTGGCTACAAGGTGATCTTCGTGCCGTTCGAGGGTGGGCAGCCTAAGGGCAAACCGGTGGATGTGCTGACCGGGTTCCTTGATAAAGATGAGAACGCCATGGGTCGGCCGGTGGGCGTGGTGATCGATCAGCAAGGGGATTTGCTGGTGGCGGATGATGTGGGGAACAAGGTGTGGCGGGTGTCTGCTGCCAAATAAATATTTCCGAGACAGATACAAAACCAATGTGGGAGGGGGCTTGCCCCCGATGGCGGTGGGTCAGCTGAAAATTTATCAACTGACCCTCCCTCATCGGGGGCAAGCCCCCTCCCACATTTGAATCGGGTCTATGTCTAACTCAGGCTCAGGGATTGCGTGCCAGGTTGGCCGGCAGTACGCGCTTGGCACTCAGGTAAGCATTCTGCCAATACGCCTTGGACAAGGTATCAAGCTTCACCGTACCGCCGGTCTGCGGCGCGTGCACAAAACGGCCCTCGCCGACGTAGATCCCGGCGTGGCTCACCCGCGAGCCCCCACCGGTGGCAAAGAACAGCAGGTCACCGGTTTGCAGGTTTTGCTCGCTGACGTCCTGGGCGCGCATCACGATCAGTTCGCGGGTGGTACGCGGCAGGGAAATACCGGCCGCATCGCGATAGACGAAGCCAATCAGGCCGCTGCAATCAAACCCCGAGTCCGGCGTATTGCCGCCCCAACGATAGGGCGTGCCCACCAGGCCCAGCGCGCGGAAAAGCACGTCTTCGGCGGCAGGCGAGAAATTCTGGGTGGAATAGTTGAACACCGGCTTGGGCTTGACCGCGACGGGCGCGGGCGGCGGTGGACGGTTCGCGCAGGCGCTGAGAAGCGCGGCGCAAACAAGCAGAATGACGCGGGCCGAGGTCGACATGTGCAGAACAATCCTGGTCTGGATGCGGCTTTCGCTGCCGAACGCTGAAAACCAGAACGCGCAAGCAGGGCTCGCGCGAACGGATTACAACAATGTCCAGGGATTCTAGCGCTTACGCGTCAAACTTCAAGTATCACTTTAACTTTACTTACTGGCGGTCACCGTCGACGGGGCCATGGCGAGTGCGCGCTTGGCTTCGATGAAGGTTTTGCTCCAGTAGCTGTCGCCCAGGCTATCGACCCGCACCCCACCGCTACGGCGGCTGCTGGAGTGGATAAACTGGTTATCGCCCAGGTAGATACCGGCGTGACTGACACGACCGCGACCGGCTGTACTGAAGAAAAGCAGATCACCGGGCTTGAGGTTGTTGCGCGCGACCAACGGTGCTTTCACGTTGATCATTTCGCGGGTGGAGCGCGGCAGATTCATGCCGGCTTCTTCACGAAACAGGTAGCCGATAAAACCGCTGCAGTCGAAACCGGCCTCGGAGGTGCCGCCGAAACGGTAACGGGTACCGATCAGGGACATGCCGCGTTCGAGAATGCTGTCGGCCAGAACGGGAAGCTGGTAAGGCTTGCTGCCGGAGAAGTCGACAAGTTCTTTTTCGGTTGCCAGCTCTTCTTCATAAACAGAAGCAGACTGTGCAGCAACGAATTTAGCCTGATTTTGAACCTGTGGTTTTTGCTGTTCTGCCACCTGCTGAGGGTGGGAGGCGCAACCAAACAACAGGGTAACGAGTGCGAGAGGCACGAGGGGTGCGAAGCGATTTAGCATGGGCACGACCGTGGCTGATGTGTAAAGAAGCCGAGACTATGCCCACTATCACATCGATTTGCAAATTCAATCGAGTTCTTTGTGACTTCTTGCTTAGACCACGCCATCTAAGCCTTGATCCCTGACACCTGACCTTTGCGTAGCCTAATAGGCTCAAACGCAGGTTTTCTGGCGCCTGGAATTTGCCGAAAGCCTGTAAACACAAGGGCTGGCTACCAGCCGAGGGTTTCCTTGAGGAACGGAATGGTGAGCTTGCGCTGGGCCTGCAACGAGGCCTGGTCGAGCTGTTCGAGCAAATCGAACAAGGCGCTCATGCTGCGCGTGCCACGGGTGAGGATAAAATGCCCGACCTCGTCGGTCAGGTGCAGGCCGCGACGCGAAGCGCGCAGTTGCAGGGCGCGCAATTTGTCCTCATCGGACAGGGGGCGCATCTGGAAGATCAACGCCAGCGTCAGGCGCGACTTGAGGTCGGCCAGCTTCACCGGCAGTTCACGCGGCGAGGTGGACGCGGCAATCAACAGGCGCCGGCCGCTGTCGCGCAGGCGGTTGAACAGATGAAACAGCGCTTCCTCCCAATCCGCCTTGCCGGCAATAGCCTGCAAGTCGTCCAGGCACACCAGTTCATATTGTTCGAGGTTGTCGAAGATCCCCACACCATGGTCCATCAGCTCGGCCAAAGGCAGGTAGACCGCCGGTTCGCCCATCTGCTCGAAACGCAGGCACGCGGCCTGCAGCAAGTGGGTACGCCCTACGCCATGCTTGCCCCATAGATAGATCAGGCTTTCAGTCCACCCGGCGTCGGCTTCGCAGAGGCGCTCGACATAGCCGAGTGCAGCGGCATTGGCGCCTGGGTAGTAATTGATAAAGGTAGCGTCGTCACGCAGACGCACACCTAGGGGCAGCTGAATCGGTTTCATGCTGACTGAACGGCTCCCATCGAACCGTGAGTGGCCTCTGTGTAAAGTTTGCAAAGTTTATACGCGTGGCGCCGGGCGCACAATGCAGCAGACCATAAGCAAAATCAAAGGTTTGCGTTAACCTGCTGGTTTTACGCGAATTGTTTGACGCCCCCGCCCCCATAAACAACAAACCCGGCGATACGCCGGGTTTGTGATACCTCGATTACAGATCGGGGTCTTCAACCCCTGTGTACACGTCCGAATCCTTGTACAGGTCGTGAACATGCCGCACCAGCACCATGATCACCGCCGCCACCGGCAGCGCCAGCAGGATGCCGGTAAAGCCGAACAGCTCACCGCCCGCTAGGATCGCAAAGATCACCGCCACCGGATGCAGACCGATGCGGTCGCCTACCAGCAGCGGCGTCAATACCATGCCTTCCAGCGCCTGACCGACCATGAATACCGCGACGATCCCGAGCATCGGGTACAGGTCGCCGCCAAACTGGAACAGCCCCGCCACCAGCGCCGCGCCGATACCGATGACGAACCCCATGTACGGCACGATCGCGGCCAGGCCGGCGATCAGGCCGATCAACAGACCCAGCTCAAGGCCGATCGCCATCAAGCCGGCGGCGTAGATGATGCCCAGCGCCAGCATCACCAGCAGTTGCCCGCGGACGAACGCGCCCAGGACTTCATGGCACTCGCCGGCAAGGGACACGATACGTTCCTCGCGGTCGCGCGGCAGCAGGCTGCGGATCTTGGCCATCATGATGTCCCAGTCACGCAGCAGATAGAACGCCACCACCGGTATGAGCACCAGGTTGGTCAGCCAGCCGATCAGCGCCAGGCTGGAAGCGGTTGCCTGACTGAGCACCATACTGACGATATCGGTGGTCTTGTCCATGTGCTCACTGATTGCCGCCTTGACCTTGTCGAACTTCCAGAACCCGTCCGACAGCCCCAGCTTGGCCTGGGCCCACGGCATTGCCGTGTGCTGCAACCAGTCGAGCATCTGCGGCGCCAGCTCATAAAGTCGATACAGCTGCTTGGCCAGCATCGGCACCAGCACCAGCACCAGCGCGGTGATGATCAGGGTAAACAAGGCAAATACCGCGATCACACCCCAGGTTCGCGACAGGCCGGCTTTCTCCAGGCGATCCACCACGGGATCGAACAGATAGGCGAGCAACAACGCCACCAGAAATGGCGTCAGGATCGAATGCAGCAAGAACACAAAAACGCACAGCAGGACAATCCCGCCAAGCCACACCCAACGACGCGTATCCGCCATAAACCACTTCCTCTGTTATTGGCTTCCCTCTTCTATATAGAAGGAAGACCGCTTACCCACTTATTCATTTACCAATGAAAACGTAACTGCGCCTGAGGCTCAGGCGCGGCGGCCGGTTGTGCGCCGTCGACCGGCGGTTGCTGGACCGGAGCTTCACCGGCCGGCACTTCCTGCAATTTGGCCAGGCTCAACTGGGTGCGCAACTGGTCGGCGCTGCCATTGACGCGATACACAATACGATCGCCCTCCACCCGCTGCGGCTGACCACCAAAGGGCTCAAGCAACCGACCCAGCGCGGCATAGCGCTCCAGGTTCATGCCTTGCACCTCAAGCAACTGCTCGGAGCTGACCCCCGGCTTGACGGCAAAGCGCGGTGCCAGCGTCTGGCTGACGGCGAGCAATACGGCGTCGGCGACGGCGGCGGTGTCAGCCCCCTGGACGCTGCCCTGCTCGGTCTTGTCGCCCAGCCACAGACGCCATTTGGCCTGCCACTGGCTGCCCTCCTGGCGCGCATGCACGGCCAGCAACGCATCGGCGCCATAACGTTCGGAGGCGGCGCGCAGCGGCGTGGCGTCTGCGCTTTCCAGGTTCGGCGCGGTGGCGACGACCTGTTCGTCCAGGTCACCCAGCGGCAGGCGCAGCGGCAAGCCACGGTGCTGGGCCGCCCGGCGCAGCGTCTGCGCCACAGCCTGGCCGTCGCCGACCAGGCTGCTGCCGTCGGTCGAGTCGTTCAGCCACCAACCGAGGATCGAAGGTCGATTGCTGCCCCAGATCGCCAACCCGGCGTCACGCAAGGCGCGATCGGTGCTGACCGGGTCGAAATCCACTTGCAGGCTTTCCGGCGGGCCGGCGTCGTAGCCGTATTGGCTGATGATTTGCTGCGGGTCCTTGCGGATCGCCGCCAGGCCCGGGCCTTCGACGGCCTTGGCATCGCCGGTCAGGCGGATGACCAGGGTCTGCACGGCGCGCTGGGTGGCCTGGTCGCGCTCTTGGGGCGACTGGCTGCTGACCGGTTCGAGGACTTGATAGAGGCCATTGAGGGTTTCGGCATGACTCGCCAGGCTGACCAATGACAAGCAGCCTACAAAAAAGAATTTACACAGACGCATGGAAGATTCCCGAACGACAAATTTAGCGGCTGGAACAGACCGCGTGATCTCGGTTTGGCAAAGCTGTGACACAGCGACCGGTAAAACATTCACGGGTCTCGGCAAGTTTTCATACTGTCATAACGATAGCGGGTTCAAGGCTATACCTTAATACGCTGCATTACCGCGCCGATTCCGGATTTTTTAAGCTCATATGCCCTGCCCGTCGGCCCGAGGATGGCCGCTGCCCCTCAAGCCTGATAAAATCGCGCGCCTTCGCAGACCGTCAACGGCTGGGCCTTTTACCAAAAGTGCCTGCCGGCTCGGTCGTTACCCCTGAATCCCCCCTAAAGGCCTGGATCATGAGCAAGCAACCCTCCCTGAGCTACAAGGACGCCGGTGTAGACATCGACGCCGGTGAAGCATTGGTCGAACGCATCAAGAGCGTCGCCAAGCGCACTGCGCGCCCCGAAGTCATGGGCGGCCTGGGCGGTTTTGGCGCCCTCTGCGAAATCCCGGCCGGCTACAAGCAGCCTGTACTGGTCTCCGGCACCGACGGCGTGGGTACCAAGCTGCGCCTTGCCCTGAACCTGAACAAGCACGACAGCATCGGCATCGACCTGGTTGCCATGTGCGTCAACGACCTGGTGGTATGCGGCGCCGAGCCGCTGTTCTTCCTCGACTACTACGCCACCGGCAAGCTCAATGTCGAGACCGCGACCCAGGTGGTCACCGGCATCGGCGCCGGCTGCGAACTGTCGGGTTGCTCCCTGGTGGGCGGCGAAACCGCTGAAATGCCAGGCATGTACGAAGGCGAAGACTACGACCTGGCAGGCTTCTGCGTCGGCGTGGTGGAAAAAGCCGAGATCATCGACGGCTCCAAAGTGGCTGCCGGCGACGCGTTGCTTGCCCTGCCATCCTCCGGCCCGCACTCCAACGGCTACTCGCTGATCCGCAAGATCATCGAAGTGTCCGGCGCCGACATCGAGAACATCCAGCTCGACGGCAAGCCACTGACCGACCTGCTGATGGCCCCGACGCGCATTTACGTCAAGCCACTGCTCAAGCTGATCAAGGACACCGGCGCCGTCAAGGCCATGGCCCACATCACCGGCGGCGGCTTGCTGGACAACATCCCACGCGTGCTGCCAAAAGGCGCCCAGGCGATTGTCGACGTGGCCAGCTGGCAGCGCCCTGCAGTCTTCGACTGGCTGCAAGAGAAAGGCAACGTCAATGAAACCGAGATGCACCGCGTGCTCAACTGCGGCGTGGGCATGGTCATCTGCGTGGCCCAGGAACACGTTGAAACCGCGCTGAACGTATTGCGTGAAGCTGGCGAACACCCTTGGGTCATCGGCCAGATCGCCACGGCTGCCGAAGGCGCAGCCCAGGTTGAACTGAAGAACCTCAAGGCCCATTGATGCAAGCGCGGATGCCCACGACAGGTGATGTCGTGGTGCTGCTTTCCGGTACCGGCAGTAACTTGCAGGCGCTGATCGACAGCACACTGACCGGCGACAGTCCGGTGCGCATCGCTGCGGTGATTTCCAACCGCAGCGACGCCTATGGCCTGCAACGTGCCAGGGACGCGGGTATCCAGACCCGCTCGCTGGATCACAAGGCGTTCGAAGGTCGCGAGGCCTTCGACCAGGCCTTGATCGAACTGATCGACGCCTTCGAGCCCAAGCTGGTGGTGCTCGCCGGCTTCATGCGCATTCTCAGCGCCGATTTCGTGCGCCATTACGAAGGGCGCCTGCTCAATATCCACCCGTCCCTGCTGCCCAAGTACAAAGGCATGCACACCCATCAGCGCGCCCTCGATGCCGGTGACAGCGAGCATGGCTGCACCGTGCACTTTGTCACCGAGGAACTCGATGGCGGGCCTCTGGTCGTACAGGCAGTGGTTCCGGTAGAGTCAGGCGACTCGGCGCAGACGCTTGCGCAACGGGTTCACACCCAGGAACACAGGATTTACCCGCTGGCCGTTCGCTGGTTTGTCGAGGGTCGGTTGATTCTTGGTGAACAGGGAGCATTATTGGACGGTCAGTTACTCGCGGCCAGCGGCCACTTGATTCGAACCTAGGAGATTTTATGCGTCGCGCCCTGCTTTTCGCTTTTGCGCTGTTCGCTCTGCCTGCTGTGCAAGCGGCAGACCTTCACCCCTTCTCCGTCAGCTACACCGCCGACTGGAAGCAACTGCCCATGAGTGGTTCGGCTGAACGCAGCCTGACCAAAAACGGCGACGGCACGTGGACCTTGAACTTCAAGGCCTCGATGATGATTGCCAGCCTGACCGAAACCAGCGTGATCGTGTTCGACAAGGACACCCTGCAACCCAAGAGCTACAGCTTCGAGCGCGGCGGCCTGGGCAAAGCGAAGAAGATCAACCTGGATTTCGACCAGGCAACCAAGAAAATCACCGGCTTTGAAAACAAGGACCCGGTTAACGTCACCCTCGAAAGCGGCATGCTCGACAAGTCCACCTATCAACTCGCGCTTCAGCGCGATGTGGCGGCCGGCAAGAAAAGCATGAGCTACCGAGTGGCCGAAGGCACTGACGTCGATACCTACGATTTCCGCGTCATCGGCCCGGAAAAGGTCCAGACCAAGGTGGGCGCCATCGACGCGATCAAGGTTGAACGCGTGCGTGACCCTTCCCAGAGCAAGCGCATCACGCAGATGTGGTTTGCCAAAGACCAGGGCGGCATTCTGGTTGCCTTGCGTCAGGTTGAAACGGATGGCAAGGAATACAACATCATGCTGCAGGATGGCACTGTTGACGGTAAGGCTGTCAAAGGTAGCTGATTGGCCTGATGAGTTGAAAAGAGCCTCGCTGAATGCGGGGCTTTTTTTCGCCTGGGTATTTGCTGTGAAGCTTCTGGCCCCATTGGGGCATAGGTATCTACACAGCTTTGATATGACACCGACATGTGGCGAGCGAGCTAGCTCCCGATGGTGGCCTCTGGGCCGACCAGGATGTTGGTGTCGATCCCGGTCCAAATGTGGGAGGGGGCTTGCCCCCGATGGCGGCCTCTGGGCCGACCAGGATGTTGGATTAGACCGAGTACATATCTGTTTCTGCGGTAACGGCCACTTAGGGTTCCGCCCTTACGGCGGCTCACTTTTGAAAAGCGCAAAAGTAAGCAAAACGCTCTTGCCCCACCACTCGGCACCTCGCCCAGGCTCGGTGTGCCCGAACGCAGG